>PBDV01000024.1 GCA_002718215.1 Methanobacteriota archaeon | reverse complement strand
TTGATTTTTCTTCAAGTTAGTGATTAGTTTCGAGGTGTTCTTGTAAGTATGAGAATGTCGATCTATTCCACCTCTTGCTAATTTACATGAAAAATGGACAAGGCCATCGCTTGTTTCCACGACCACATCTTCTGTTTTCTGTGTACCTCCATGTGTTTTTGCAACAATAAATCTAGCTCCACCCCAATCAAATTGCTTATGCCCCTCTACATTAAGCCAGTTTGAAAATCTAGCTTCGTCTTCTATTGCAGTGTGATGTCCTCGTCCTGTGTTATCATACGCCATAATATCGCCCAATTTTACAACATCTACATCTGAACCTAAAAGTTTGTGGTTGAGTGGGTCCGCCCAGATTTGAACTGGGGTCTGACGGCCCCCAGCCGCCAAGTATAGGCCAAGCTAACCCACGGACCCGTGGTTTACAGAGTGCGAATCAAATCTCCCGAGGTACACTGAACGGGGCGACATCATCAATCAAATCAACATGAGAGACAAACATGCGTCTACAGCAATAGCGCTCTATTCCTAAGTCATTCAATACCTCTCCTGGATCTTCTCCAGCCTTGGTACGTTCATCGTATCGGTCCCAAAGGTGGGCGATTACTTTTCCACAACTAAAACATCGTACTGGTATTAGCATCTTGATCACCTGTATGACTTCTGCCATTTCTTTCGAGCACCACGTCCCATTTGGTGTTTGGGTTCCTTTCGACGCGGATCGTTGACTAGTAAACTTCGATCGAAGCGGAGGTATTCACTACGAAGGTCCTCATCTTCTCCTTCCTTGCCACCATTCCAGTGGACAATTCCTCTAGCTATTGCAGTTCTGATGGCATCCACTTGTCCCATGGTGCCACCGCCTTCTACATTGACGATGATGTCGACCTTTGCTAATTTCTTCATTGCATCAGCAATCACAAGGGGTTCCATGGCTTTCAAACGAGCCATTTCAGGCTCCATTATCTCGATAGGTGAACCATTTACACGAACTCGTCCCTTGCCCTTTCTTACACTAGCACGTGCAATAGCAGTCTTTCGCTTTCCACTGGTTTCTACTGTCTTAACTTTCTTCTTGGCCATTACTCATCACCTCCAAATCTAGTAGTGTCAGCACCTAGGGATTTAGAAATCTCTTCCAATCTTACGAAATTATTCGGCAATCCACGATCAAAAGAAGATGAGTCGCCCCATTCATGATTATCTGGTAAATCTCCAGATAGGTTGGATGGAGTTCCAATTTCAACTCTCAAGTTCTTGAAAGCGGTTCTACCAGATGAGGACTTTTGGTACGGAAGCATACCTCGAACTGTTCGCTTTAGAATTCGGTCAGGCATACGTGGGAAGAATGGACCCTTGCGCGGATGATTGAGTTCTCTCTTTGACTTGTAATCTCTGAGGACCTCTGTCTTCTTTCCGCTTACAACGGCTTTCTCGGCATTTACGATAATTACGCGAGCACCATTTCCAGCCTTCACAGTGGAAAGAAGTTGCTTCGCAACATGGCTTGCTAATCTCCCAAGCACCTTATCTGATGCATCATAGATAAAAGTGACTTCAGCCAAGGATATGCACCCCCGTTCCTTTCGGGTTTTCGTTCATCAACTCGCGGATAGAGAGGACTCTTCCACCAGCTTCTTCGATCTTAACTCGAGCACCGGAACTAACACTGTAAGCTGCGACGGTGCGCTTACCGGAGACCAATCCACTACCTAGGAGCTTGCCAGGAACGAGGACTACTACATCCTCAGGCATGTGCCGCTCCAGTCGGCTTAGGTTTGGTTCAGCCCAGTTGCTGCGACTCTTCTCAAGTCGCTGCGCAACGTCTCGCCACAGCGCAGTACCCGTGGACCGAGTCTGGGCCTTAAGATCGGAGATTAACTCCAATAGGCCCTCATTGGTCTTTGCGTTCTGTCTCTTCATGTGACTCCCTCGACGTATGGGGATTCGGGCGACCGGCCCTTCCGATATGAACCCTTTGAGTCAGAACGTGTTACTGCTCTGTGAGAAGAAAAATATCGAAGGGAATCATTCATGCCCTCTAGCCGCCCTGCGAGGGGCATGGACAACTGGATGGACATGATGACCGCGGCGATGACTGGAGACCAAACTGATGTGGTGGCAACTCATCGTTTACTGACCCAATGCCAAGATGCAGCAATGAAAGAAGTGCAAATGTTATTGCAATCTTCCGAAGAAGTATCTCAAGCAATGGTGTCACTTTACGGTGCGCTTTCCGCATATGTCCAAACTGTGACTATTCGAGCCAAAGCAGAAGGTGCAGAACCTGGAGATTTAGATCACGCATTCAGAACTGGTCAATCATATGGAGTATCATGTGTATTGAATCATTTAATCGATGATTTAGTAGATCCAAATTCAGGATCAATATTGGCTAGCTTAGATGAATTCAGCGATTCCCTCCATAACGAAATTACATCTGGTGTTGAAGAAGCAAACCTCACTGTAGAAGTTCTAGACGCTAAAGGCGACATGATTTGATTCGACGCTAATTTAATTTCATTAAGCAATCAATAGCAAATCATGTCGGATGTCTATAATGAATGGACAGTGGCAACTCTAAAGGATGAACTTCGTGAAAGAAATCTTCCTGTTTCGGGGAATAAATCAGTATTAGTCCAACGATTAATCGATAACGACAAAGAACATCCAAAAGAAGAAAAAATAGAATTCGAATGTTCTTCCTGTGATTCAACTCTCAGAATTTCAGCGAAACACACTAGAAAAGTGAAATGTCCAAAATGTGGTGAAATTCAACAAATTAATGCTAGCATAAAAATTCCTAATTTGCCTAAATTACCCGATTTAGGTAAAATAAATCTATTTGGGAATCTAAGTAAACAAAACCAAACAGCAACCATTATTTCTGGTATCGGCATTATTCTCTTGATTTCTTCTGGTTTCCTGTTTCTAAATGCATTATCGATTAATAGTGAAAATCAGCATACTTTTGATGTACCATACGACGAAATTGAGACGACTAAATGGAATTGCGAAGACGGAACTCAAGTGATGTTACTAGACGTCAACGATGGAGTAGAAGATTGTCCAGATGGTTCAGATGAATGGGCAGAAAAAATGATTGGACAGATTTTTTATTCCTGCTGTATTCTTTTGCCGTTATCTCTGATTATGGGTCTAATAGGTGTATTTTCATCTCAATCCAAAGGTTCGACAAATTTCGATGCAATCATGCCAACTAAAGATGCTATAACCCCAAGTACAGCTACTTTTACTCCAAGCGATTCACCTCAAACAGAAGAAATAGATTCTACTCTTGCTAAGACCATTCGAATTGCAGGGATTTCACTTTCCGCTTCAGTTGTTACTATTCTAATAATTGGAATTTTAATAGCAATTTTACTATTCATCTATGCGATTTGGGTTGCAATCTCGGAATTTCAAGGTAGTACAGGGTTTCCCTGGTGAGTGTGAGGAATTGAAATGGAATGGAAAAATGCTGCCCGTATTTCAAAATTAAAACCCAATAAACCCAAGATGGTAAATATTGGATTTAAGACACTAATGTTGGTCCAGTATAATGGAGAATATCATGCTACTGAAGGACTCTGTAGACATATGAGGTGGCCACTTGGATTGGGTGGAAAGGTGAAAGATGGTTGTGTAACATGCCCTCTGCATCAAACAACTCACAAACTTGAAGACGGATCTCTAGTAGAATGGTCGCCATTTCCACTATTTCCTCCATATGGGAAGATGATTGGTAAACTTTCGAAGAAGAAAGACCTACCTCTATACGAAACTAGAATTGAAGGCAAGTACGTTCAAGTTAAGATTTGAAAATAAAAAAAACGGGATGAGGAAAGGGCATTTGCCGATTCCTCACCCCGAGATCAGTTCTGTGTCCTATTGGACTTTCAGATTATGCTAAGATTATTCTTCTTCGCCGAGGATCATGTCCCCGAACATAAGAGCAGCAGTAGCACCAACACCACCAATAATCATTGATCCGAAGATCATGATCATGTTAGCACTAGTCCATCCTGAAGTAATCAGCATTCCACCTACATCGCCTGCGTTCACAACGCTTAGGCCTGCAGCTGCTAGCATCCATACAAAGATACCAGTTGCAGCATTACCCATTGCATCGCCTGAAAGACGGTTGTAGACTATCATCAGCAGGAAACCACCGATAAGAGTCATAGCTCCGGTTTGTACATCCATTTCCGCAACGGACCACATGTGCTCAGCGTGGTCTAGTACACCAGCGCTCCACATGTTAATCGTCCATGCTAGGACTGCACCGAGCATCTGCATAGCAAAGGCTAGTGCGCCATTTTGCCATGTGATGTCCCCATTTGCCATCTTTCCAATCGTAATCCATGGCAGAATCATGGCGCCTGTAAAGGTCATCATCATTACTGCTAGGACCAATCCCGCTGCCATTGCGCTATACATCGTAGGCGAGCCAGGCATTGCAAAGCGCGCTGCGAAGTAAACGACTGCTAGCGAGCCGATCAATTCAGTCATCATCATTCGTGTATCAAGTTCTTCTTCCATTTTTTCACTCCTTATCCTAAGGATTAGTATCCGTATCCAGCCATACAGTATATAAAAACGCCCGAAAAAATACCATTTTGGGGTTTATTTGCGGTTGTTTTGACAACAGCCGATAGTCTGGAAGTAGCCTAGTTTACTTTCTACACCGACTCTATTTCGGCAAAGCTAACGCTATTGGGGCTTTTTCGCATACATCAAATCACTAATCAAAGTGAGAAGTTGTCTGCGCCTTCCTCTTCTAGACCGGCTTGGCGAACATTTCCTTCAGAGTCAACAAACTCTCCAGCCTTGGTTAAGTTATCATACAGATCGGACTCGACTTCAATTCGACTGAGTTGAGTTTCGCCCAATGCCAGAGTCAAACTATTCACGATTGCAGACAATGTCTGAATTGCACGATCACGCTGAGCCTCTCCAATATTGTGATCAGAGTATCGAGCCTCTTCGAAGAGACTCAAGAATGCATCCAACTCATGTGGAGGGGTAATTCCACCCAACATCTTGTTCACTGCATCTTCAAACTCACGTGTTGTCTCGTAGACCTTCTTCATTGCACCCTTACTACGGAAGAATGCTACAAGTTCCTTCCAACAATTGAAAATTGCTTGGATATATTCATTGGATGCTCTCAAAGACAGGAGTGAATCCGTTAGAATTCCACGTAGAATCTCTATTCTACGTCGCTCCTGATAGTTTCGATACATGACTGCGCCAATCAATGCAGCCAGAAGAATAGCGATTGTCAACGGTAGAATATACTGCAATTGGAAGAATCCTCCTGCTTGTTCCATCATTGGAGGATCGCCTAACTCAATTTGTGGAGTATTGTTAAGGAAGGACTCCTCAAAGAATGGCGAATCTCGGAATTGAACAACAATTCTCCATTTACCACTTACTGCAGTAACTCCATCTTCAGCTCCTGGAACGTCTGTACCAGTGTACTGCCATGCAAAGGATGCTTGTCCATTATCCAATGTGGTTACGTACTCGACGTTTTCTAACACCCAAGCAGAACCATTCCAATATTCTCGGATGAAAATTACTTCTTCACCAGAAACTGGAACATCCAATCGATCTCGGGTGATTTGTACTGTTCCATTTACCCAATCATCAGGTTGGTATCCACCTGCTCTTGACCAAGTGTCTTGCAAAATGATGTCGACACGGCTTCTGACTAGTACGGTCAAATCCATATGAGAACCATTCACAACTGCGTTGGCTTCTTGACTACATCCACCATTCACTGCAAGTTTAGGCTCATATGCTACTCTCAATGTTCTGAATCCTTCAAGACCTGAACCACCAATTGGTTCAACTCCTCTACGGCTTGGATTCTGCTCTGGATCTCCAGAATACCACTCTATTCGACCATCGGCATCATTTGTTACTGCTGATGCAATCGGTCTTGGATTGATTTCAGGACTGAGATAAATGTTCAAACAGCGACCTCCAAGAGTATTTCCATTGCTCTGTTGCAACAACGCATTCACGTGGAATGGTTCCTTCAGATACAATACTGGAATGCTTGTACCATTTCCTTGGAAGACATATCGATCCACATCAGTTAGGAATGGACCAACTTCTTCGATAATCAGCGTACTGTTTGAAAATACTGCGAAATTCTTGATTACAGTCGAATCCTTGTATCGATATCCATCATTATTCAGGTCCGATACGTAACGTATTGTTACCTGTGCTTGGCCGGCCATAACTCCATTCAATGGACAATCGATGGAGAAGTATCCATCAGAATCTGTACTTCCCTGTTGACATTGTGGAGCTTCAACTGCAGAACCAGTCATTTGGTAACTCACCTGAATATTACGATTCGATAGGTTCCCTCCTAGTTCGTCAGTTAATCTGCCTGTAATGGTCATCGGCTTCTCAATCACTTCACCTGTTAATGGATTGACTTCGCTCGTGTAGACAATCTGGTCATCCACATCCAAAGTAGTGCGGCCCTTTAGGTAGAACCCATCTACATTGTACTGCATTTCTCTTCGATAATGCTCATTGTTCGGAACAGATGAACATGGATCCCATGCACCCTGCATATCCAGCATATATTCCTCTAGTGCAACACATCCTTCGTGAGGTAGATTCTCTTCGAATCTTAGAATAACATTCACTGGACCGAAACCGTCAGGCAAGAATGACTGAGGATCATCCTGAAGCAATTGAGGATCAAGTAACATTTCATGATACACAGAACCCGCATTAGGATAGAGTGTAGACATAATTTGCCGATGTTGTCTATTTTCGAAATCTGTTCCTTCGAAAATCAGCAATACCTTACCACCATTTGCTCCTTGCCCATCAAGTGCTTGACCAAGGTCACGAATTGATGGTGTTCTGTTATCATCGGTAACTTGAGCAGATACTGACCAAACATCTCCACTTGATCGTTCTCCACTAGTACTTGCTTCAATATTGATGAATGTACGACTAACCACCCAAAGATCTTGACTGACTGCAGAACTCTTCAAGCGGCTTGTTCCAGGGAAGCCAAAGGACATCGTGAAATTACCAAGATCGTGAGACTTACTAATGTTCAAATCTATCTTGAAAATTCCTTGTTGATTTGTCTGAGAAAGCCCTGACGAACCATTAGCTGACCAAGTCCAATTAACTGGTTGGAATGGCACTGCTTGATTTGCGTTATCAATTAATTTAGCTTCCAGTGTAGTATTCATTCCTCTGTACAACGTAGGCACAGTATTCAATTGGAAGTCTGTGGTTCCAACCACACTGACATTGACATATGCCCCTGTAGGAGATAATGTGAATGTTTGATTACCAGTGAAGAAGAAATTGGAATCAACAAAGTTCATTCTAACTGTGTATGTTGATGCTTCGTAAGTAGTATACCAATCCCATGTGAAATTCACCATGGCCTGACCACCAGCCAATTGTGGAGTCTTTGCGTTGGTATTCTCTCTAGAACCTGCAAAGACGCCGTCTTGATCCAAATCCACCTGCAGTACCATGCTGCCTTCAGTCCATGGATCAAAGGTTCGATTCTTGACATCTCCAATTGTCTGTAATCTTTCCCCGGTGTTCATTTCTGGGACAATTTCGCATCGCACTGGACTATCTGGATCTAGTGGATTTACAGGCCCACAAGGTGGTGCATTTTGGTCTGCACCGTTCAACATAGATACAAACCAATGTGTACTGTTCGTACTGACGAAATCTCGAAGTGGAGAATCGATTCCTTCGTTTGCATCACCTAGTGGTAGATCAGCAAGATTATCATTCCAGAGAACTGCATATTGTCGGCCACTAGCAACGACATCGAATTCATTCTGTTCAATGGTTCCAGATGTATCCAAATCATAACCGGCATTGATTAGGCCCTGTTCACTGAACATAGGTCTCCATGCTCCAAAGCTTGCTCCAGTGAATTGTTGAGCGTCCCAGAAGAATACTGGGTTATGTGATGGAACTATGATCTGAGAACCAATGTACATCCTTTCCATGGATTTGATGATGAAAGTGTCGGTTTCGCTACCCTCAAGCCACGGGAATGGCCATTCATTACTTCCAGCATAACTCATATCCACTCGGCCAATAAACTCGTAATTGCCCTTTGGAAGTGTAGTATTGGAATATGTGTAAGGAGCAAGAACATCATGCTTACCTAAGAATGCGTTCCAGATAATTTCCTCATAGCCACCAGGTATTGTTCCTGGGCCGTTGTTCATTGAAGCATTATATCGAACTTGTTTCCATTCGCCTTGCGCACCTGCAGATTGAACGAAAGTCAAGGAAACATATCCGCCTGAATCTGCTCTGAATCCTTGTCCTGCGCCATCGAAACTTGATGGAGTCTGACGATTGCCAAATGGTCCGCCACTTACATTGAATGCAACAGGAGCATACTTGATTCGATTATCGAAAATACCACGATCCCAATCTGCGGAATAGTGGGTCTTGAAGTCAAGATAGAGTGGATTTTCTCCACTTCTTAGATATTCAGGAGCAACATAATCGAATGTTGTATTTGCTCGAATTTCTAGAGGATAGAGATCTGATTGGCTACCATCATGGATAAACATCTCAGTGACTTCAGCATATACATTGTATGTTGTGTTTGGACCAACATCTAGATCCTCAGGTAACAAGAACTGTCCTACAGTAAATCCTCCAAACTGAGTAGATAGTACGTCAATCGTCTCAAGGGCCATGGTACCATTATTTGCCCATTCAATCGTAACTTGAACTGGCAAATTCGGTGCAGGTACAAACTGACCCAGAGCTGGATCTAACCAAGATACTGAACCAGAAAAGATTGCGGCTTTCTTTCCATCCATCCACATTACTTCTGGAATGCTCATATTTACGCGAGTAGGAATTTTATCGTCTTCATCAAGAATTCCGTCGTTATCAGAATCCCAATCTGATGACAATTCAGAATCTTCAATTTGATCCCAATCAGAATCTACCCGAGAATCATTGTCGTCATCATTGTCGATTACATCAGGACCAGTAGATGGATCAGCGGGATTAGCAATACCTAGTCCTCCGCCGAAATCATCGTGATCCCATGGGTTTGTTGACTCATTGTTGTATCTTTGAGGCCAGAGTAGAATCTCGTCCTTATCTTGCATTCCATCAGAGTCGTCGTCAAGATCTACGTCATCACGAATCCCATCATTATCGTGATCCCATGGGGCGACCCAAGGCGTAACATTTCCTCGTTCTATCGTATTTGAAATACCATCCATGTCCCAATCAGTATCCTTCCAATCAGGAATTCCGTCGTTATCGTGATCCCATGGGAATTGTTCTTCGCCAGTGAAACAAGTCAATTCCTGTGTGACGTCTAAAACACCATTATTGTCATCATCAGGGTCTTCTGCATCCACAATTCCATCATTGTCATTGTCGACATCATAGTATTCGGGGAACAGAAGGCCTTGTCCAAGGACTCCTTTGTCCCATACAGCTTGGAAGAAACCGTCCTCATCAGGATCCGTATCCGTTCCATCATCATCGTTATCGAAACAATTTGTTCCAATGAAGAAATTGCCAGGAGGTTGTGTATTTGCATCATCATCAAGATCATCATTCACATCAATCTCAAAATAATCCCAAATTCCATCGTTGTCATCGTCGACATCCCAATGATCGTATATTCCATCGAAATCATCGTCCAAATCTGCAGTATCATTGAACATACATTGTGGGTTTGGAGTGCCTGCGTTTGGCGCTCCACAATCATCATCGGGATCTACGCTATCATTCAGCATATCCGCATATTCATCAGGGAAGAAATTTCCATTGATATCTGCATTCCAACTGAATAGACCTTCGCCGAGACCTCGCCATGCAATCACTAGGTCTCTATTGTGTGCAATTTCATCGTACGTTACGGCAGCAGTTGTTTGTCCATTGAATTCGAAATGCCAACAACTCGCTTCGAAACAATCCCAGTTTCCATTGCTGTTGGCGCCATCATATTGGCCATCAGTGTAAGATGAATCGGGGCGAATACTGTATGCTTTGGTGTACTGGAAGTTTGTTCCAGAATCCAGTGGAAGCATGTAACTAAATGCATACTCGTATCCACATACATATCCACCTACTGCATTCCATCCACATCTATCGTAGTCAAATGTTCCACCCATTCGAACATCGTCAACATCCAGAATACCATCGTTTCCTTCATCTTGATCCCATCCATCTGGTAATCCATCACCATCTTGATCCACATCTAGACCATTGATCAAGGAGTCACCATCAGAATCAATATCCCAAGCATTGTCTCCATTCCATGGACTCCATCGACTAATGTAATACCAATAAAATTCAGGAATTCTACCATTTGTAATTGGGTTCGTTGTAGCATCATAACCATTGTATGGTAATACGAAACCATTTGCCAGTGTGAATGGATTAGTGGTATGACTCATATTCCAGAAATCAGACATATTGGTGTTGTATGCTTGACTATCACCAGAACCAGTGATGGATGCTCCATCTTGAACCGGATAATATGGCTGAGCAAAATCATCGGTATTATCGACGTCTAGTTCTCCACAATTTCCATCATCTGGGTCGTAAAGATCGTTGATTCCATCATTGTCATCATCCCAATCCTCATCATTCAGTAATCCATCTCCGTCGATATCTGCATCGATATCATTCGGACCGTCGTCTCGATATCGAGAACCATTGATTAAATGGAGATCATTATCATCATCTAAATCACAATTCCAATCGATATCTAAGAAGTCAGGTAATCCGTCGTTATCATCGTCAACATCGTACCAATTATTGATTCCATCACCATCCCAATCGTTGTTTCCAACATACGATTTTCGCTCAGTGATACACTCGGGTGCTGGGTTCTGTGGATTCTTGTTGGTTGGAGTTGGACAATTCCATCCTGATGGGTTGTATACCAAAACAGAGTTTGATGCATTCATGAATGAGTCATTCTCATTCTGAATGTTATCATTATCCCAATCCCATGGATTATCGTTGATATCTATTGCAGGTGGCCCCAAATCATTGTCTGGGTTTGGAGTTCCGCCAACGTCCTCATCGAACCAATCCATTGTAAGATCATAATCTGAATCCATTGCTCTCCAACGATCGTCATCTAAATCCTGATCGTAATCCATTTCACAATCTGTTCCAGGNGTTTCGAGTGCTCCAGTAATTCCAGGATAATCGATTGNTCCATCACCATTGGTATCAACTCGGAGNCAAACATCCTTGACNCCATCATTATCGTCATCNGGGTCCCACATATCTAGAAGTCCGTCGTTATCATCATCNGTATCTGATGAATCNGGTAANCCATCGCCATCATTGTCTGGGTCCAAGAAATTCGGAATCCCATCTCCATCNAAATCACCATCAAAGATGGTAGTAAAACTTGGATTNTTNGGATGATACAANGCTTCNAAGGCAACATAATCAACGCTGAAAGAATAGGTAGCATAACTGTTGAATGTCCAGGTTTGAGCTGCATTAAACACCATNTCATCGCTTGAGCTTGCTGCAGCTGCTGCAACCATAGTCTGAGTTACTGAACTGTTGTAAGGGTCTGCGTCCTCNTGGTCAATGACTGAATCGCCGTCATCATCATCATCCAAGTAATCCTGAATCCCATCACCATCGAAATCACAAGGCCAAAGGAACTGGTCCAATCNTCCATCGTTATCATCATCCTCATCGAATGATTCACGTCCACTTCCATCTGGATCTTCATCATCTACGCCGTCATTGTCTCTATCCAATGGATTCTGATCCACNAGATATCCTGACCCAACTTGAGTTCCGGTCCAAGGATGAATTGTGGTTGGGATAACATAACGGTCGGTACTAACATTCAGAGGATCTGCCCCCTGAGTGTAATCGATTGGACCTTCAAGAATACCGTCGTTGTCGTCATCATTGTCNAATTCGTCTACTACNCCATCATTATCGTGGTCCAATGGNTCTGTTCCAAAACATCCATCGAAGCGCTCAATCAGGTCGTAAATTCCNTCGTTNTCATCATCCAAATCATCCAAATCACCAATTCCATCGTTGTCGTGATCTCCTAGATTGGTTTCCTCAAGAAGGAAAGCGTAGGCTTCAGATCGCAATGATATTGCGGAGAGATCTGAAATCTTACCNGAGCTTGCAAATAGATCATTCCATGATGGGTCGCGAAGAGCAGGGTGAGTGAAATGAGATCTATCTACNGCNCCNGGAACNGGNGCACCNCCTTGTTGNGTACCGCCTTGTTCNGCTAACTGGTANGGNGTGCGNTCTTCNTCTGTGGCAAAAATACCNGANCCANTNGATGNNGAATCTGCGCCAACNGGCATCATCGCAAGTGTTGTACTCATTACCATCAATAGCACAAGAGTCGTTGCCGAAATCCTGCTGCGTANATTCTTCATTCTTGTTTGTATGTGTAGTTGTTCCTGCATGCTCCGCTCACCTAGGAAGTAGTTNTGCACCCTAATGGTGTATATCAACGACTCGGGTTAATTGGNCACTTCCGTATCACCGAAGGANGTCTGTATCAAGAACCAAATTTCGGGGAAGTTCATTTGNGTGAAGTGTTCNGGAGCCATNATGAAACTCAAGTGGATAGTGAATGGAGCGNTATTAATTCTCATTTTTGTTCCTACAGGACTCNTAGGTTACAGTGGGTCTTTNCCCCCAATATCTGCAGACATTCCAGCATGNGATTCTGGAATCTCATTTATTGACGCATGTGATAGTGCCATAATGGTAGATGATGGGATAACAATCCCNACAGCTATTGCTGNTTTAATCTCTGCAGATGTGAACGTTGAATGGGGTTCAAACGATGTNTGGGTAGGNATTGTGTCTGCTGAATNTGCCGAACAATGNATNGATGGNGGGAATGGATATCTCGTTTGNGATACTGAAGATCTTGNATTCNNAGCAGGNGGNCCNGATGCNGAAGGATCNCTCGAATGGTCNGTAGNAGGAGGAGANCTACGAGCAGTTGTTGGNAATTCATTGGGTGGAGAAAAAGAGACTGTAAANATTGAATTTTCATACAATGTGAAACTTACTCCATTCNTTGGATATGGAATTGGTATCTTTGGTGTNGCGTTAATNCTNCTTGGNATCAAANNAGATTAGATTTNNAAATCNTNGTCTNNCTCANCCAATGNTNNTTCTTCNTCNTTCTTCAGNNNTTTNTCTCTCTCNCGNGCCATCAAAGTGAAGAACANNACAACCAAAATNATCGCCAATGGNAAAATGCACCAATAGTAGACATTTGTAGTNNTNTCAGGGATAATTGNGTCATCTGTTGCAACCTCNTCCTGAACNCAATTTCCTTCNTCATCNAATNGTGGGAANTNTGTNGGNTNCTGCGGATCAGTNNTACATTCTTCTTCCTTTGAATCAANANATCCGTCATCATCATCATCNAGNTCTTCAACCCAATTNGATGTNCCAACATCNGGCTTACCATCTCCATCAGTATCCTTCAAAATTAGAATTGAAATATTCACTGAAACTGTTTGATTCGTATCTTCATCAATTGCAGTAATTGTATGATTAGTCAATGGATAAGGANCNAAAGGAATACCCGAGATGGTNCCTCGATTCAAGACCAAAATACCCTCAGAAACGAGATAATTGAATTCNANNGGNTTNGGCANAGGTGGCTCAANCTNCCATGTTTCAACCGTTTGACCAATGGCTATTGGAATCACAGAGATATTCTTCTGNCCTACGATGAATTCCATTTCATAATCTGGNTATGAAATGACCAAACNNGGTATNCAAGTACCGTCATCATCNGTAGCTGTGGTTTGATAATTGATNGCTGTGAGGTTGGTACANCCTGGAATCTCATTGATATCGAAAACACCATCTCCGTCNGAATCNGTATAGATACAAGAGCCATTATCTTCCAATGCTATTGGATCNAANTTTTCTGCTAANGAATCAGTACATCCAGCATTAGGTAGTACTGTGATGTTAATTCTAGCAGTGAACATTCCTCCAGNATTGATTGCAGTNATNNTGAATTGTGTCTTAGNAATTNCNTCTGANGGAATTCCTTGAATTGTTCCATTNATTGNATTGAAAANCAATCCNTCNGNCAATTCNGGAGAAATTGAAATGTTTTCNATTGCNCCNCCACCAAGTATTGCTTCAATATTCACAACTGTAGTGTTGGTNTAGAANACNTGCTCTTCATCATACGACATAGTNGGTGGNATNTCCACAATAGTGATGGTGATGGAAGAAGATTGAGANCCTCCGGAATTATTGGCCCANATTGTGTACGTTGTTTCNGGACTCAAAACTGTAGANNCACCGNNTATTGTTCTATTNNNGNTATCAAATGTNATACCATNCGGCAATTCAGGATGAATTCCCCAATCAATTACTTCTCCTCCNGTTACATTGATCTGAACGNNTTCGATTGGTTCACCGATTGTTGCAATGATTGTANTTTCTGAAGGNGTAATTATTGCAGGAATNTCAATTACAGTTAATGTNAGGTTGAATGTGTTAGAGCCACCNGTATTGTTTGCCCAAATNGTGTANANNAATGCTGATTGAGGAGTTGTTGGANTTCCTGATATTTCTCCTGTTAACGAATTGATGGAAATACCATCTGGCAATCCAGGTTCCACTTCCCATGANACAACATCGCCACCAATGTTGGATGGAGCATGTGGANTCATCAATTCGCCAACTGTCAGTGTTAATGCATCTGATGAGTATCCCACTGATGGGACAATAGCAATTACAGANAGATTGAACTCTGNAATTACNGAACCACCNGAATTATTNGCCCAAACNNTGTATTGNGTNACNGTCCATANTTCAGTTGGNGTTCCAGAAATTTCNCCTGTGGATTGNTTGAAAATAATTCCATTTGGNAATTCNCCACTAATNTCCCATGATGTGATTGAGCCNGCTCCAGATACTGAAGGAGTCTGTGGAGTCATTGCAGAATTATTCGTGAGAGTNAGGTTCAAATCAGGATANGCAACGTTGTTAGGAACTTGATCGACTACTGTTAAATCAAAGNAGAAATCTACAGANCCGCCNGAATTATTTGCCCAAACTGTATAGTTAGTAGTCAACCAAAGTTCTGTTGGTATTCCAGAGAGTATACCTGTCGATGANTCGAAATTCATACCAGAAGGCAAGGCTCCTTCAAGTTCCCATGTTAATATCTCACCAGNACCTGTAAGAGATGGTTCGAAAGGAATCTCNGCATTTACAGTATTCATGGTTAAGGTAANAGAAATCGAAGGATAGCTTAGTGTTGGAACTTCATCAATTACAGTGATGTTNACCATTGTTGAAATTGAGCCNCCGGTATTATTCGCCCAAATCANGTATTGAGTTGTAGGCCAAAGTTCTGTAGGGGTTCCAGTAATTATTCCAGTTGATGAATTNAATNGCAACCCCTCNGGTAATTCACCCTCAATTTCCCATGAGATAATCTCTCCAGAACCAACAATTGANGGAGATTGGGGCGCCATTGCGNTGTTATTGGTCAATGTTAGGTTGAAAGACAAGTACGAGAATGATGTNGGNACCTGATCNTTNACNGTAATGTTCAGTGTTGCAGANACNGTNCCACCAGTATTGTTGGCCCAAATGGTGTATTGNGTGGNGGNCATTANCTCAGTTGGGGTTCCCCAAATGGTCTGATTCGCTGCAGTGAATGTGAGACCAGNNGGNAANGTNCCTTCCANTTCCCAAGTCAGGATTTCACCCGGNCCAGTAGTCGTGATGGCAATCGGTGAAATTGCAGTATTGTTTGTNGCAGTGGTATTCTCNGGAGTNATCGANAANCCTGGAACNTGATCNTTCACNGTNATGTTNAGTGTTGCAGANACNGTTCCACCAGTNTTGTTNGCCCANATGGTGTANNGNGTNGTGGTCATTAGNTCAGTTGGNGTTCCCCAAATGGTCTGATTNGNNGANGTCCATGTNAGNCCAGNTGGNAANGTTCCTTCCAATTCCCAAGTCAGGATTTCACCAGGGCCATTTGATGTAATTACAATCGCAATGATTGCAGTATTGTTTGTGGCAGTGGTATTCTCAGGAGTTATCGA
>PBDV01000023.1 GCA_002718215.1 Methanobacteriota archaeon | reverse complement strand
TTGTTCAATACCTTTCCGTGTTGATAGGGTGGCGCTGACGGAGAGATTTGAACTCCCGAGTCCAAGGGACACTGGATTTCAAATCCAGCGCAATACCAGGCTATGCGACGTCAGCAATACCCCGACGAGAGGCTTGGTGGATTTCACGCTTTGTGCTGATTAAAGCCAACTAGGGGGTCTACACCAAGCAGGTAAATCAGTTGGGGCCCCTGGACTTGTTAATCCAATGAAGAAAATCATCACTATAATGAAGAATGCAGGGAAAAGAGCAGTCATGGTCAATATTTTCGAATCTGCATCTCCATATAGATGCATGAAAATTGCTGCGATCATAATGAATTTAGGAATTCCAATCCCCCAAAGTATTCCAAATGTCAACTGTTTTTCTGTAGCTCCTATTGAATCAGCGAATCCAGACAGATCTAATCCTACAGCTCCAACCTCAATTGCAGTCAAAATCATCAAACCGTAGAAATTCATCCAGTAGGGGTCTTTTCCAAATATCTTGTAATGTGCCATTTGTAATCACCTCAATATAGATAGAAGAATGGGAATACAAGTACCCAAACCAAGTCAACAAAGTGCCAGTATAGACCGAAGTACTCTATTGATACCGCGTTCGAAGGACCGTAACCTCCTCTTAGTGCTTTGAAGGTCATGTAAGATAGCCCTACCATTCCGGCGAATACGTGTACACCGTGGGTCCCTGTTGTGACATAGAATGTCGATGCACTGACACGGATATCAGCCATCATCATACCACCCGGGTGAGTCCCTGCTTCCAACATCGAGTAGAGTGCACTGTCTGTAGGAATATCATGGCCGCCATGGTATGCAGTATCGTAGTGGATATTTGTATATGCGCTGGCATGTATTGTATATCCTTCAGCATAGAGCGATTTGATCTCAGAATATCCATGGTTGAGTTCCGTTAGAGGACCAGGGGTTGGGAAGCCGATGAACCACTCAATTAATTTCAGTGTTAGGAAAAGGGTGGCGAGGAATAAGGTAGAACCGAGGTATACAGCAACTTTGCGGCTACGGTGTGCATGCACATCTGCAACATCGATTTCGAATTTCTTTGCATATTTCTTATTGCTCATTTTTGCAGTTTTTAGAGCGAGAACAATCGTGAATGACGATATGATTAGAGCAAAGGTATTGACTGCTCCAGGAGCAAGATGGAACCAACTACTTGCAATTAGATGAGCTGCAGGCTCAAAACAGTTCACAGTTGTTCCTTCAACCCATTCTCCGGAAAGGAATACATCATCACAGTTCGGGATACCAAGTCGGTACCGTATGTATGTACTGAATAGACTTGTAAATACCATCATTTCAGACATTAAGAAAATCCACATTGCTACTTTGCGTAGTTCGATATTGCGGAAAGGTGCTCCAACTCCTTTAGGTTCGTATACTCCATCGAACGACATGTCTTGCCGCCACCAAATCATTAGTCCCATAGTCACTATCATCAAACCAAGCATAACACCGGCCATTGCGCTAATATCTTCCAATTCTCCCATTACGAAAACATTAGCAAATGAATAGAGAAATACACCAAATCCTACACTCATCACTAGAGGAGCATACGAATTGTGTGGTGCACCATGGCTCCAATCATGGGGTCCCCATGGTTCAGGGTGATGATCGTGGTCATAATCTCCGCTCAATGGGTCACCTCCGCATCGTCTTCTGGAACCATTAAACCAGCAAACCACTTTCCAAATCTTCCTGGTTCAGTATCATGATACTCATTTGCATCATGGAGTATTGGCAGGTTATGTGGATCAAATGATGGTGTTGGAGGTGGGGATGTACACATCCATTCAAACGACCATCCTCCCCATGGATCTGCAGGTGCTTTCTCGCCCGAAATGATGGTTTTAATCATGTTTGCAACTAAGATGAAGTTTGAGAAGAAGAATAAGAAAGCACAGACGCTGATGAACAGGTTCCAATCAGCCATTTCTGCTGGTATGTTGCTATATTCTTCCACACTAACGAACCATGTATGGTGTCTTCTGGCCATTCCCATAACACCTAATTTGTGCATTGGCCAGAAAATTCCATTGAATGAAATAAATGCAGTAAGGAAGTGGATTAACCCCCATTTCTCATCCATCATTTTTCCAGACATTTTCGGGAACCAGTAATACAAACCTGAAAAGAGACCGAATACTGTGCCTCCAACGAATACGTAATGGAAATGAGCAACAACGAAATATGTCTCATGAAGATGAGTATCCATTGCCAATGATGGGAAGAACATCCCACTTATTCCGCCTAAAGTGAAAGTAACTAGGAATCCTAATGCCCAAAGTGTATGAGTTCTGTAAATTAGAGAACCTTTGTGCATCGTTTTGAGCCAATTGAAAATTTTGATTCCAGTTGGAACCGCTACTAACATTGTCGTTAGCATCGTTACGAATCGAAGCGTAGGCGACATTCCAGATGTGAACATATGGTGACCATATACAATAAATGCAACAATTCCAATTCCTGCCATAGCGTATACCATTGAACGGTATCCAAATATCGATCTTCGAGCAGATGTTGCAATTACTTCAGAAATCACTCCGAATGATGGAACAATTACCACATATACTTCTGGATGCCCGAAATACCAGAATAAATGACTCCAAAGCAAAGGATCACCACCTGATGCCACATGATAGAATGCTGTACTTATCGTACGATCTAAGTAGACTTGGATCAACCCGACCCCCCAAGCTGGGATTGAGATAAACAGCATTAGATTTGCAATTAGGATAGACCAAGTGAAGAGAGGCATTTGCATCCAACCCATTGTTGGTGCCCTCATAGCGCAAATTGTGGTCAAGAAGTTAATTCCAGTCAATGTTGACGATGCAACCAACAAAATCTGACCTGCTACCCATAATGTAGTTCCAGTATGTGCGGTTTCAGAAACGATGTATGGTGCATAACCAGTCCATCCAGTGTCTGCTGCAGTACCACTGAAAATTCCAGTTAAGATTAGCAATGCCCCCACAGGTTGCAGCCAGAAAGACATAGCATTAATTCGAGGAAGAGCAAGATCTGCTGCCCCAATTTGCAATGGAATTAACCAGTTAGCAAAACCGTTGATGAGCGGCATAGCAGCAAGGAAAATCATTACCGTTCCATGCATTGTGAAGAATTGATTGTATTGATCTTGAGTTAAGAAATCGTTTCCTGGAACAGCCAATTGGATTCGAATAAGCATAGCCATTATTCCTCCAACACCTAGGAAGAAGAAACCAGCAAGGAAATACAGTGTTCCAACCTTTTTGTGGTCTGTACTTGTAAGCCATTCTGTAATCCATGGGGCGAAAGATTCCCAGGAGAATCCATCAGGATTTACTCTGTAGAACGTATACAGAATAACTGCTCCAAGCAAGATTCCAGACACGATAATTAGTGTAGCTAAAACAACAAATGGATCTGCTGGCTCAAGTGGTTCTGCGGCAAATCCTGCTGATGGTCCAGAAACAGAAACTGACATTGTATTCCATTTATCATCAGCAGAAGCAACCCCATCTCCATTAACTGAATTTACGGCTAGATTAAATGTCGTTGAACCACTTTCGGGAGAAGTCCAATTCACTGTCCATGAAGTAAAGTCATTACCACTTGTAATAGGTTCTCCACCAGCTTCAACTGAATCATGAATTCCATTATTGTCTTCATCATCATCAATTCCATTGTGAACTGCATCCCCATTTTCTATCTTAACCCACTCGTCCACGGCGGTTAGAGTTCCAGATGAAACAGCTAGATTGAATCCTCCTAAATTCGTTGGTGTAGCATCTATTCCAGAAGGGCCTCCTGTGAATGATACAGTTAGGGTGTATGTTGTACTAGCATTGAATGTGCTTGGAAGACCAGTAATGGATGGAGTAACTCCCGAATCAGGAATGGCTCCATGACAAATACAACCCTTTTCAGATTGTCCAGCGATCCCTGAGGGCAGAGAATCTGCTTCAGGTGCAAGACTCAATGCCAGTCCTATGACCATGAGGAGAGCAAAAGTCTGAATCGTTGATTTTTGCATCATCATTTTTCTTCACCTCAACTATGAACATTGACAATTGCAGACATGTAAGCATGGTCATCTCCACAATATTCTGTACAAAGTATAAGTGAAGATTCTCCATCCTCTCCACCACAGTTAGAAGATTCACATGTTGGAGCAATCCACATTGCTGTTTCCAATCCTGGAACAGTATCCTCCTTAACCCCGAATTTTACAAACCAAGGTGCATGGGTAACATCTTCAGATGTCATGTTTGCGAGATAATATTCTCCTTGTTTCAATTTCAATACTGGAACAGTTGTTCCATTAAGGTCTTGATATTCGGAAGCATCACAAATATCAGCATCTAAATCTTTACAATCAAAACTCCAGAACCATTGTTGTCCAGTAATTGAAATTACATGATAGCATTTGTTTGGATCAGCATCTGCGGTTCCACACTCTAATCCGTACATGCTATCCGGGTCATCTGGGTCAGCCCAAACTTCGTTAATTGGGCCCCATGAATAGTAAGTCAGCCATACAATTAGAATGAATGGAATAATGGTCCATGCAAGTTCTAATGTTAGGTTGTCATTATGCTTTGGAAAAACTCCAACTTCTATTCCGTCTACGTCTTTCCAATCATCGCCAACGTCTTTAGATCGATAAAATAGTGAATGATGAGCAAGCCAAATGAAAGTGATTGCTCCTACAATTGCTGACCAAATAACATAGTGGTCCCACAAGGCGTCGAAAGTCGCACTGGCAATACTCATTCCGAGCCCCCGACCCTTTCGTTCATACTCCCGTTGATAAGCGTTCGTGGGTCTAATGAAAATAGATGCTAAACTAAATTTACATCTCTTTTCTATACATGCAATATTGAAAATCAATTACTGCTTGATATTGTCAATTAATTTAGAATTCTTACAACCATTGGAAATGAGATATTTGCTTGCATGTCATCCCTGATTCTTTCAATTTCTGTGACTCTATTGGATAACTGTTCATGGAGTGAACGGATAATTCCTCGTTTCATTCGAAGCCATCTGGGATCTATTGTTTCATCACGAAGGAGACAATTCCATTCAGCCTTTCGAATTTGTTCTTGTTCGGCATCAATTCTGCTCATCCAAGCTTGATGAGAATTTTCAGTTAATTCGGTTAGTAATGGCATTAATCTCAATCTTTCTTGATTTAGAAGTGCAGTATGAATCTGAGTTCTTGCAGATTCTATGACTTCTTTTTCTTTATCTGTCAGTAGCGTTCGTGAAGGCTGTAAATCACTATCAGCCCATGGATTCTTGATGATTTCTTCCAGTGGTTCTCCATTTCTATCCAATGCTAACCATCTTCTGATTTTTGATTCCCGCAAACCATGTATTCTCCATTCAACCGCTACAATGTATTGAGTTTTCAGAGGGAATCCATCAATTGGTCTATTTTCGGCAATTAATTCGCTACCAGTTATACCTTCAGCAAAGTCACGATTTCTCGATTCAGAAGTTGCAATTTGAACAAGAGGGTGCCATGGAGAAAGAAATGCTAGTTCATTCCTCTCTCTTGCTTGATTTCGATTATAGGTTGCTTCAATCCAGTGTGGTCCAGGTGCAGTAGATAGACGAGTTAGTACCTTCTTCCAGTTTGCACCTCCATCATTCAATTCGATACATGCATTAATCATAATTTCAGACATTCTAATCATCACTACTCCAGAAATATCCCCAAAATGTTCTCCATCATTGTCTACAATCCAAGTTTCTAGAATTTCTTTAATCGATGATGGATTTAGACCCAATCCTCTATCTTCAATATCTTGTCGAACTGATTGAACACCTGGATCCTCTCCAATTGCTATTCTTTCTTTGAGTGCTGCTTCTTCTGCCCATGAGTTTCTAGAATTCAACAAATCTTCGACATCATCATCCTTGTTTTCCTTATACGTTTCAATATCAACAATCTTGAATCCTGACGGCCCCTCTTTTCTACTTGCATCTTTCGAAATCTCAGTTGCAGCAAGTACTTTCATTGCTTTACCTAACATAGGATCTACCATTCCAAGTGATGATTCAAAAATATGTATTCTATGCAATAATCGTCCTAAGATGGCAGCGTCAATTGTCCCTTCTACGCATAGATTTGCAATCTCAATCGTTGGGCTAGTTTGTCCATATCGATCCAATCTACCAATCCTTTGTTCAAGTTTCATTGGGTTCCATGGTAAGTCATAATTTACCAATCGATGGCAATGTTGTTGATCTAATCCTTCACTTCCAACTTCGCTACTCAATAGAATTTCGATTTCATTTCGAGCAAATCGAGAACGTATGAGATCTCTTTCTGCCATGGATGTTTTTCCGGTCAATACTTCGACACAATAACCATCATTCTCTAAATGAAATTTCAGATGAGCTAATGTTCCATGGAATTGAGAAAATAAGAGCACTCCTCCATCATTTTCATCAGAAGTTTCCTCTAACCAAGCTCGTAGAGCATCTAGTTTAGTATCAGTATCTCCTAGATTTTCTGCTGCTTGAATTAATCCTCGTCGATTTCCTAAACGATTGATTAATCTCCGAGTAACTTCATCATTATCTTCCTCAACTTGTTCTTTGAGATCATCTTGAACTTCTACAATACGACCTAGAACATGCTTTGCATATGCTGGAAGACATGAAGAAGCCATTCTTTCAGGGATAACAGAAGCCCAGTCAAATTTCCCTTCTGGATTTTTTATACGTTGTAATGTTTGAGACCACTTTCTAGCTGCATGGTAGAGTGTCCATTCTTCTTCTGTTAGAACAACTTGAAGGATTATGGGAATTCTTTGTGCAAGTTCCATGTCCAAATCTTTCCTTCTAGTCCTTACCAGCATATCATTCAAAGGTCTAATTTCTCTTAGTAAATCGATTATCCTTTTTCTGACGAATCCACTGGATTCTGTTACGTTATCTAGAAGAGATCTAATTTCGGTTAATCGAGGATCATCAGCCAATGAAGCGGTATGCAATAGTCGATTTATTTCCAATAGGATAACTTCAGAATCTATTGGATCACTAGAAATAACATCAATAGCGCGGTTAATTGATGCTGTAGGCCTCATTGTCCTATGAAATGCCATTATGTTTGGCCAACGATCAGGAGCAATCAAAGATAGTAGTACATACAGATCTTCACTTTGAAGATTAACTGGTGTGGCAGTTAGCAACATCTTCCATTTTGAATCTAGAAATAGCATTTGAATTCCATCATGTAGTCGAGATTTTGGATTTCTAGCATGGTGTGCTTCATCCATAATTGTCAACATTAGATTCAGATTTCTATCCACCAATGAGTCTAGAATTTCTGCACGCCTTAAAATTCCATGACTAACAATTACTACTTCATTTCCACCAGCTTCTAATCGATCCAATACTACCAATAATTCAGCACAAGATTTGGGCGAAGTAGCATCAATTTCAACTCTATGATGTAATTCTTGAATCCATTTTGAACGCAGTCCACCTGGACATACAATTATCACTCCTCCACTTTCTCCTCTTGCTTGTAGCTCCCTAATTGCAATAATTGCTGATATTGTTTTACCTAAGCCTACTTCGTCTGCAACCAAAACACCTCCCCAAGGGCCAGCTAGCATTCTAGCAATTGGCAAATGCTGGTGTGGCTGGTCATCCCATCTTCCAAAATTCATTGACAAAGATTGATCAGATGCTGGCAAACTTATTTCCATTTCTGCATGGATTTTCCTCCATGATGAGATATGATTAATTGAAGAATTGATGGTCATATNCCATTACCTCCTCCTTGAGGGGTTTTTAATCCGANGAATTNTCTTCTGGGAGTCCAATCCAAGTATTCTTCACAGAATTTAGAACCATGTGAGTATGTGAACGCTCGATTCCATCTAGAGAAAGTACAGTTTTCGTAAAGTCGTTCAGGTCCATTCGATCTCTCGCAAGAGCAACAACCATTGAATCGTAATCNCCAGTTACATCGAAAACAGAAACCACNCGAGGNTCTTCTGCAATTTTNCCCTGNATTTCCAATAATCGCCCCTTCTCGATTCTTATGCCTACTACAACAGTCATTCTCCATCCTATTTTTTCTGGATTTAATCGAATTGAATATCCTTCTATAATTTCTAATTGTTCCATTCGTTTGATTCGATTGCTCACAGTTCCCTGTGAAACCCCCACCATTTCTGCCACGGTTCTGTTGGACACAGTTGCATCCTTGAAGAGAATGGCTAGTATGGCCCGGTCCGTCGCATCGAGCATGTCGCATCTCCCTTCGGGAGAATGCAGTTCGGTCCGCCGCTCTTGAAGTTTGCACATAATATGGCAAATTNNNNTCCTATCTTTACGTNGAATCAGTTTCGGGAAACTCAANATCTAGNACCCANCGATCATGTCCATCTACATTCAATCGAATAGTACAAGGNNCCGAATTAATCTTAGCAGTCTTNCGAATNTTAATTTCNTTAGTAGAATTNGATGNNATTTTNAAGGGCAATTCTTTTTCAGGAAATTTCCAATATCCATTTCCTCCGATTGATGAAATTGTTATTGATGCATTTCCTGTATTAATTTCAATAAAATAATCACATCGTTCATCTTTCCATTGAATCATTGGTCTNATTTTTGGCATATCCATTTGCCTCCTNCGTTCAGATAATACTGTAATTACACAACCGGCTAAACCAGCAATCAATAGAAGTAAAGAAATTGCNAAATCCTTGCTATTATTTTCAGAATCAATTAGATTAGGAATTTCTATCGATTNTGTNCCAAAGATTTCATTTGAATCCAGAGAAACAAGTGAAACGCTCGCAATTAATTNAGTATTTTTCAAATTCCAACTTTCTAGTGTTTCCATATCTATTTGATGTNTCCAATTATTTTCGGCCCCAGNAGTCCGATTAATATTCGAATCCCATGCATGATATGATNCCACTTTAGATTCANGAGGTCCAAGCGGATGTTCGGAAATTGCAACTTCCTTTTTCAGGAGAAGCCATTGTAGAACGACTGTTGGAGCAAGCTCTTCANTCAGAGTAGTATTTGCTTGAAGACTNATCAATCCGTTATTTGAAACCTGAATATCCATGGTGATGTAAATGCTGTTCAAGTCTGTTGGAATACTTCCATTAGAAGAATTCCAAGAAANACCTTGAATGAAAACATCTCCAATATTTGCGTTCAAATCTNCTGCTCGTTCTGAAGCGGCGCTAATATGTAGTGAACTATTTTCATTTGAATGCCATACAATTAATTCCAATTCTCCTTGTTCTANCGAATCAAGAAATTCTTCTGAAAGTATTTCTGATGAAGTAAAAGTTTCATCTGCAAAGACTTCAATGAGAGGTGTTGCATTTACCAATGGANCATGAATGAGTGTTGTAATGAAAAACAAAGTGATNATTGAAATACACCATTTCATGATTCTATCCCCATCATTTTTCTAAGTACTACATCTTCATGTTGCTTCCACATTCTACTGATTCTATCACCGACCCATATTGGTATTCTCCATTCTNCCTCNAATCTGTCAATTATCAATAGATGNGCGCCTGGTGGAAGATTCAGAAAATTCTCGGTTGGNGAATCATTGGATATTATTTGNTGNACACAATCGAAATCAGTTTTATGGATTCTATCTCCCAATCCNGATAATTGAATTGAATGCAAGCCATCAGAACTTAATCTAAANGTGCGATTATCTCTTTTTTCCCAAGCCCTAATTCCAAGATGAATTACATTTAGTGGAGACCATTGTTCTCCCTCATGAATTCGATCTGGTCTTGATTGTGTTTCCTTTGACCANATTTTTTCTTTCATGGAATGACTACTCCATAACACTCTCTTNCCCCTGGTCCATAGNGAAGTATTTTCGATATTTGGCGCATGAATTTCCATTACTGAAGNCAAATCATCATCATTAAATGGAATTGGATGTAATCCTTTTCGATTTGGGTTTACAGATATACGTTTTTGATCTATANTTTCAGATTTTTCNTTCTTTGNTAGAACCCGTAATTTTGCTACAAAGAAGCCACCATGNCCNGAATCATCCTGNTGAATTCGAATACATCGTTTTAGTAATTCATTAATTTCAAGATTTGATGATTTTTCGAATGCAGCATCATTTGTTGGTTCTAAATTATCATTTAGNACAACCCAATCNTTCATTCCTTCNCGATAATTGAGTCCATTCAATTCATCATCACTAATTTTCTCTAGTTCTACATCTCCTAGTTCCAGTATTCTAGCGATTACNGCTTCATTTTCGATAGGATCTAGAGAACAGGTAGAGTATACTATACTTGCATTAGAACGTGCTACTTTAACCGCTCTCAATAATAGNTTAACTTGCAAAGAATGTAACGCCTTCCCCCCNGAAGGAAGCCATTTTGTCCAAACATCTGGATTTTTTCTGGTTGTTGCAGAACCNGTACAAGGNGCATCAACCAATATNGCATCATAACCAGTNCCTGGNACNTTGGGAATATGCCTNCCATCATGTTGAACGATCATTAAATTNGGAAGTGAAGTTCTTTGTGCGTTTGCTACTAATGTATTCGTTCTTTTTCTAGATACATCATTGGCAATNACNATNCCTGTNCCCTCAAGTATCTCNGCAATATGCGTGCTCTTTGACCCAGGAGANGCACACATATCTAGAACCACATCTTCTTTTTTCAAATCTAGAAGAATAGAGGGNATCATAGANACTGCTTCTTGNCTTGTAATTCGTCCCGTTTCATGTAATGAAATGAATAATGNACGATGTTCTGACGGGATATCCCCTCTAACCCAAGGCATAATCCATGCGTTTGGACACCANTCTATTTTTTTCGCACCCATTTCTTGAATTTGGTTCTCTACCCAATCGACTTCTCTTCGTAATGGATTNATCCNGATTGTTTCAGANAATCTGGGCAATGCAACTTCTAACCAATCATCCGAATTGTTAGACCAAAAAGACATAGCTTTGAGCAAGGCACTGTCTAGGGCCTGCTCTCTCCAAGGCCTCAGGTCGTCTGCCATGTTACCTCCTAGAACTTCATGGATTATCGTAGTGTTGNATTAGAGAGATTCAATGGCTGAGACATAATCGCACATCTATGGACATGTGGTTTGGGGTGGAACCACTTCTGACAATCCTCGTTCTTTCTNTACCTATTGTTTGGATTATNGATTGGCGTTTTTCATCACATGAACAATCTGCAAATCTACGTAGTNTNCTCTATCAATATCTCTTGNTCATGAATATTTTAATTGTCTTTCAAGGGATATTGGGGCATCTGCAGTCNCCNTCACATCAGTATGCAGTATTTTGGGGNGTNTCTGATTCAATTNTTCAAGCAATACAATATTTTTCTAATGGACCCGAAGGGCGATTACTTCTTGTTTCGATGTTTTATTTGATTTACATTTCAATCCGTCAAAAAACATCACCACTGAGTTCTGTCACCATTTTTTCATTTCCATTGATTCCGTTAATTGCAATTGGGACCTCTGCAGGATCTTTTGAACCCGTTCAAGAAGCGGTGGCTAGCTCTTATGCTCCTTCCCCTACATTCTATCCCTTATTCGCAACATTAGCGGTGGGGATTTTATTGGGTGAAGCAATGTATCGTACAACTCCATTTTTCTCTGATTCCAAACTTATATTCTTAGAAACTCGAATTCCGTTAGTTCTTTGGCTCATTATTTCTGGTATTGTATTGTATTCTGATTCAATCTCAACATTGCCTCCAAGCGAAAGTGCACTGCTGTTGATTTTATTGGCATCGACTACAATAATTGCAGACATAATTGGGGGCATTAGTGAAAACTCGTCCGAATCTAAGAGAGAAACATGGACCTCTCTTGCATTCACATTTTTTTTGATAGGATTTACGTTCGTCTTGCTTAGAGTATTTTTGGATGAACTCACTCTTTCTAGTATAGGTACACTGAGCATAACCTCTGCAATAGGTTCCCAAATCCCTTCTGTTGGTTTTGATAATAGAAACCGTTCTTCACATAGGGGGGCTATTTTAGGTGCTAGCATCGGGTCTTGTTTGTTGGTTATTTTCGGCTCTATTGATGGAACATCTGTGTTACCGTTGGGATTACTTTTCATGATAATTCCAATTTCATGGAATATAGTAGATCGTATATTTGGGCAATCCATAATACATCGAGAATGATTGTTTGAAGAGTTATTTTATAATCATCATTAAATATCTAATTCGAGACCTTCGAACATCGGTCCTTCTGGATCGGGATGGGATTTACATGCAAGATATAGAGCAACGCAGGTCAGCGAGATATGGAAGAGGCGAAAAGAGAGTTATTCGTACAGATACAAATGAAACAGTTCGAAAACTTCGCAGTTTAACAGAAAGAGCTCGTCTTTATGGCCGTGCAGAAGGTTCCTTAGTACCAGTAGAAGCATTGGTCACAATTGAAACAGAACATTGGGTTTGGCAAACTGTTGATCGAGAAACATTGTCTGAATTGACTCATCGATTAGTACTACAAATGCGAGATGGCCGTCGTAGAGAACTATTCATGACTCATTCATTAGATGCAGCAGTGGAGTCTGCATCTAGAATTGTTGAGTTCCATGATGGGGTAGTTTTAGTCGAAGCCTTGGCTCCCTAATTCAAGTCAAGGTATGCGTCACCGTAAAATAGAGAACTCCGGTCCGGAAGGTTGTTTCACATGGCCAAGAAGAAGGATAACAGCGGGATTCAGCAAGCAGCTGGATTGATTCGTTATTTCGATGAAGAGTCTGAAGACGCGCTTCAAATTCCAAAGAGTGCGGTCTATTTTGCTTGTTTTGCAATGTCGATAATTATCTATCTAGCAAACCATGGAGTTTGGCAGTGGATTTGGGAAAAGGTCGGATAATCATTCTGATTCTGTTAAATCAATAAATGGAATATCTTCATCAGTGACTTCGATTTGTTTTTCTAAGTCAGAACGGGTTTTTGGATTTGCCAATATCAATCCAGTTTCTGCTCTTGATAATGCTCTAGAAACTGCAGGTGCATTCCGATCATGTAGAGCTTGTCTAGCCATTTTGAGATTTTCTTCAACATCGTTCAAGTGGCTTTTACCCTCGTCGTCGACATGTCCTTTAAGTCGCCTGAATCGTTCTGCAATAATTTCTATATTTTCATTCATTTCTTCTTTTCCAGTTTTGATTAAATCCTTCCATAATGATTCATGCTTTTCATTTGATAAACGGGTTTTACGTCGATAACCAAATGGAAAAGCAACTTTCCATGGGTCGCGCCCTAAACCAGCAATAATGTCGAATGCAAGTCTTGCAGCATTGCTTCTCAATCCAATAATTTCTATACTATTCAGGTAACATTTTGCAAATAGGCCGAATCCCCAATATGATTCACTTTTGATTAGTACCTTCAACTCATTTGCTTGGACTGTAATTGTCCATCGTTGTTCATCAAAACCAGGTTCTTCAATGAATTCAGGAGGGGAATGAGGTCCTAACGCATTAAGAATAGCATGAGTAACATCTCCGAGGTAAACCACNTTCCCNCCATCAGGCCAAGCATTGGGTCTCAGAACCCCATCAGCATCTACTTTCATCTCAGGAGTGCCTGAATGGACTTGAGCCCAAAGGACAAATTCCTCCTCCTCCATGATGTCCGCTTAATGTCCCTAGCAATGATTCCTGCGGTAATTCTAACGGTGATATTGATACGCCGTCAAGGTGCAAGAAGGTTCATGGCGAAGCCTAGTAAGAAGGTCATTGATGCGTTGACTGCAATTCCNGGTGTNGGNGCAGCTACTGCCAAGAAGTTAGCTGAAGCGGGAATGAGTTCTAAATCNGATGTAGCAAAAGCAGGGTTGAAGGGCTTGAAAGCAGCAGGCATCACCGCTGGAACNGCAGCAAAGATTGCGAAAGCAGTAGCATCTTCTAAAGCGAAGNCTGNTACAAAGAAAGCGAAGGCTGCTACAAAGAAAGTGAAGGCTGCTACAAAGAAAGCTAAACCCAAGAAGACACCCGCNCTTCCAGCTACTAAGTCGAAGGTTAGTACAGAAGAAAGTGGAGTAAGAGGNGATCAAATTGGAACAAAAATTTCTGCTCCGAAAAGTGTTGCTGATATGCTCAAGAGAGTAAAACGTTCAGATTGACCGCTTTTATCAAGTATCGTCTTTGATTTNTTNCATTCATGCCTCGNCGGAAGTATGGTCGNCTTACCAAACCTCTAGAGATTCCACCNAAGGACAATTGTTCCCGTTGTAGATCTGGCAAACATTGTCCGNTTCCAGGCCATTCTGGAAATGAAGTCAGAGCGAAAAGAGATTGGNCTGGTCCTGAAGATATACAAAAAAGGAGCAACAAGAAGAAACCAGGGNAAAAGCGTTGATNATTCTTCGATTGCNGCNGATTGAGCNCGGTGATANATTTCTCNGAGNGTTTGATCACTGATATCTAGATAAATTCGCGTNGTTTGAATGTTTGAATGTCCAAGAAGNCGTTGAATAGAAACAAGATCAACTCCCCTTTCAAGAAGNCCAGTAGCAAANTTGTGTCGAAGTGTATGTGGAGTNAGTCGTGATCGAGGTATATNTGCTGAATCTGCAATNGTATCCATCATTTTTTGTATATATCTNGCTCCTATTCTGCTGGATCTTGTGGAGATAAATACNGCATCAGCATCATCCCCTTTNGGGGGTTTCGNTTCAATTTGCATTCTTCTTGAACCGAACCATGCNTCCATGGATGNAACTGTTTTTTCNGTNAAGAGAACCAATCGATCCTTGTTNCCNTTNCCACCATAAATCCGTGCAGACTTATCTTCTAAATCTAAATTATTCATATCCAAAGCACAAACTTCAGANACTCTCATNCCAGTATCTAATAANAGTGTAATAATTGGTTCAGCTAGTGGNTTTTCAGAATTAGNAACACAATNTCNAACACGANTTATTTCATCACGAGTGAGAGTTCGAGGNAAAGGTCTCGTGCCATTTGGTCTTTGAACCCAATCTGGAATCCGATGACCTAGATAATTGAAGAGATGACCAATCGCTGCAATTCTAGCATTAATTGTCGAAGGTCTAAGNTTAGAAATNGATTGCACGAACAAATCTAATCTNCCATTATTTGGNTCACATCTATCATGCATTTCAGAAATTGGCATTTCNTCTATATCGACTTCATCTTCTCCAGGTAGTAATGTNATTCCAAATCTACGAGCTGCTGAAAGATATGCTCTAATTGTGTGATTACTTTTCTTTTCCGCTCTCAATTGTGATTCCCATAGTGAGAGCCAAGGAAGATGTTGAATTCTAACTAACCTAGAAGGTAGAAGTTGTCCNACTCCTGTAAACTCAGAATCAAAAGGGGTTGCTAAACGTCCACGTGGCCCATCTGCTGACCATCCGCTACGCTGTCGCTCNCTGTCCATGGGTCCCATCCCATCCCCGAAGGGCAATCCCGAATCGGGGTATCGTGTTTGAATCCTTCCCGTTGTTTAGTTCTGCTAGAAGTCNATTCTGAAACTAACTCATTGCAGCCGATGGACCATCATTTCCTTCGATATGTGCTCGAATGGTATCTAGAGGGCCATACAAAACAATTTGATCGTTAGGTTGTAATANCAAATCATTNGAAGGNGACCAGATATTTTCCCTTCCNCGAATTATCGTAACNACTGANGAATCTGGAGGTAAAACATNAGCAATTGTCCTTCCAATGTATTGTGGCCATACATTGAGTAATACTGTTACAGTTCCAAATCCAGTNCTTCTTCTAATTACTTCATCCAAGTTAACTGACTGAATNTTATGTCTTTTTGTAATCATTTCAATAATATGTCCGGCTACATTNACTCCTGANGCTTTCTCAATACCTTCNAGTCCGGGACTGGAATTCACTTCGAGAAGNATGGGNCCCATTCTACCTTCTAACAAATCAACTCCTCCAACTTCTATTCCAAGGTGATTNGCTGCATCAATAGCTACCTTNGCATATTCNTCTGGAAGATCAATTTGTTCTACTCTNCCACCTAAGTGGTAGTTTGACCTAAACTCACGACCGTTAGAAACTCGCCGCATTGCAGCAACAACTTCTCCTCCAACAACGATNACCCTGATGTCTTTACCATGACTTTCACGNATGTATTCTTGAACAAGAACAGTATTTCTTTCTGCTAATAGACGGTATACCAGTTCTTTCGCTTGTCTAATTGAACGGACTAGAAAGACACCATCTCCTTGTGTTCCTTGACTGGTTTTNACTATACAAGGCACTCCTCCNACTCGTGAAATTGATCTTTCAACGTCTCTCCANGATGTAACNAGGGCNGTTTTAGGTACAGGAANTCCTTTTTGAGAAAGGATTTGNCTAGCTGTTAATTTATCCCTACTTCTCATTATCGCATCTGCTCCATTGGCGACATAGACGCCCATTCNTTCGAATTGTCGTACTACNCGCACTCCTTCAGTAGTAACAGAATACCCAATTCGCGGAATTACAGCATCAGCATTNAATGGCCATCCTTGATGAATTACTTGTCCTTGGCGGTCATCAAGAACAAGACTGGTTTCAAGAGGGTCAACGATTTCTACAATCATCCCCNCAGCATNTGCTTCATCTACTAAGCGTCGAGTACTGTACAACTGCGGTCCACGGGACAGGATGCATAGTCTCGGCGCCTTCATTGAGCCGCGACCCCCCCNAGTCAGTTTTCAATCCATCCCTGATTTAGGGTTCTATTGAAGACTAGAGGTATCTTCCGAGTAGACATGCAGCCGCCCTCTGCTGCTCCTTCAATCCCTGTNGGACCANCNTCTAGCCCCGCATCATTCGATCCGATTGCTGAGATGGAAGACAAGAGAAATAGAAAGGAGAAACGCGAAAAACAACTNGAGAATCTTAAGTCAACACGTTCTTCAAAACGTATGAATGTCTANCTTAGTCTTGGNATTCTAACATTATTATTCGGNTTTTCATTTTTCCCNGTTTCACAGGGTAACCTTTCNTCCAACCCCCATGAAACATTATCTGCAGAAGAGGTAACTGCTTGGATGGACCCTATGAGTCCTCAACATTGGACTCAAGAACAGATTGATGAAAGAGCCGAATCAAAGATTTGGGACGGTAGNGATTTCAATGCAGGNTCGTTTGAACAGGAATTGAATTTAGGAATTTGGCAACCTTTTNATTTTGGAGNTTTGAATGATGTTCAAGTCAAAGTTACTCTCAAAGGATATCGATTTGATGGGATGAATACATCGTTTAACATTGGATTATTTGAGGCGCCNAGTGGCTGTGATTCATTACCNACATCAGAAATTGTCTGGAATAGAGATGATTCTTCTCGAATGACTNTTATGGATTCNCCAGAATCACTTGCTCTTGCGGCAGGTGCGACTGTTGATGTTACATTAACAGTAAAACCAGGGCGTTATTGTCTGATTTTNCAATATGTAGATGCTCAGGATTACAATCATCCATCATGGTCGAATACCCANCAGTTTTGGAANGCAACAGTAGATTCTGAAGTAGATATGTTTTGGCCTAGAGCATTTCTTCTNCCAATTTGTGTCTTGATTTTGCCATTCTTTATTGGAGCAGTTATNGGNGCTCAAAAAGCAGGTTCTGCTTACAAGAAAGTAAGGTACCCTGAGTCCTCAACAAAGACTACAGAAGAGCAAGTAATGGGGGCTGCAGAGGCTGAAAGAGCGATGGGAATGGATTTGTCAACGGGTTCTGAAGGGTCNGATGAAGAANAAATCGAGTCAGAAGAANATACTCAATCATTTACTGCAGTGTCNGAAGATNCTCAATCACAGGAAGAAAACANGNAAGAATCTGCTGAAACATCNGAAGANTCTGGCGNNGGTGCTTCGCAGTACACTGATGAACAATTGTTAGCGGCTGGATGGACTGCTGAACAAATCGCTCAGATGCGCGGCTCTCCCTAATATTGAATGAAAACCNCTTGTTTTGCACCTGTAGTGCAACGGTTTGATAGCGACGCGTTATGACATCGNTNTGTACGGAGGTGCAGTACATGGATCGTAAAGAACTCGAATCGATGACTGTCGTCCAANTCAAGGATCTTCTCAAAGCGCGAAATCTNTCGAAAACNGGAAAGAAGGCTGAACTTATTGAAAGGNTGCTAGACTCTNCATTCACCATCGATGAAGATGACGATTTTATTCTACTCGAAGAAGAAGACGATACTGGAAAATCCTATGTGGTTATCGAAGAAACCCCTTCCTCAAGTAGTAAGAAGAACGAAGTAATGGAAGCAACGATTCTAGAAGCGGTTTTAGTTGATGAAGCCGAAGAATCAATTCCAGAACCTAAAACTCTGAAAGTTCGTGAACCAACAGTGAAAAAGAAATCAGTGGTTGAATCGAAAACAGAATCTAAAAAACCACGAACTGCAGTAGTTCTTGGAGTTATTCTATTGGGCGCTCTTGTTGCAGGGGGGGGATATTGGTGGACATGGGTCCAAGATCAACAATCCTTTACATCACAACCCTCAAGATATGGAGATTCAATGACATTTACCATGACTGATGGCCAAATTTCAGCAATGGGAGATGAGATGGTTTCCTTATTGAGGGATAATACAGGGGATGCATTGGACAAAGCATGTGGGGATCTTCAAATTGTAATGAGTGGGACTGGAGCGATGTCTTTCCGAAATGCTCCATCTTCTGAAATTAGTCATCCTATTGATCGTACATATGCTGGCGCTGCAGAATCAATTGATGGTTACGGCCGTCTTCATTTAACAGCCGAAAGAAGCTTATCGTATGACTTAAATGTCGATTTAAGTGGAAGAACATGGACTACTGATGGCAGTAAATGTAGCAATAGTTTGACTTGGGAAATGAACAGTAATTCTGTTGAAATAAATTCGGTTTCATGGGAAGAATTGACTGAAAAATCTACGATTCATTCTACATCTTCATTGGATTTCCGAACTCCAGATAATGATTTGACTCGAATTGACGCAGTATCTTTTGGTGGAACAGGTGTTTCACAAATAGATGGAATTTTGCCATTTCTAATTCAACCAGTCATTCCAATGGATTTGTATGAAGCATTTGACACTACATTGTTTGAGGCAGGAGGCTCTGGAGAAGTAGATGGATGGAATTACGTCATTAAGGAATCACAGCGAGTTAATGGTGAATTATTAATCCCCATTGATCTGGAACAACCATCAATTAATTCCTGTTTAGGCCATGCTCGTATTTCTCTTCTCATCAAGGAAGGTAATCCTTGGCCTGTGGAACAACAGGTAGACATTGAAATTGATAAGGATAAGAAATCAAACGATTGTGGAATGTTAGAATCAGCTGCCTTAGAACTTGCAGTTCCCGAAGGACAATTGATTATCACATACAAGATAAGTAGCACATCATATTCTCCAGGGGATCGAGAAATAGATTGGGGCACCCTCTATTCTAGTAGACCTGGACCTGGCGAGGACATCCCATCTGATCAGTCAAGATGGACAACCCATATTTCTGACGAATCTCAGATTAGAGAATTTACCGTAGAAGAAGCAGTTGAATGTTTGAAAAATTCATCTGCTCCCAGTGGTGTTCGTTCAGCATTGAATGATGATGGATATTTATGGAAGGTAGAACATAGATTGGAAAACGGAGAGATTTGGAATCTTAGTTGGGTAGATCCTCAAGATGATGCGGGTTGGACAGAAGTGAAGGGCACATCATCTACATCATGCGAAGTTGTTGATGATGGTACAATGGATCCTTCAGATTCTCCTGGATATAATCTAAACGCGATTCCTGAAACATTGTCCCTTTCAACATTAGAATCAAGAATGTTAGAGATGGATGACTCGGATGAACCAGGTTCTGTTCTTGGTGATAATCAGGGTTTGAAATCGGATGTGACTATAGGAGCAATTTTGCTAGCAACTACTGACTCAGAATTGTTGGATGTGCTAACCAATCAACAGGGTATTGATCAGGGTGAAGTTGGCTTTACAGCCTCTAGAACTTGGAATGAAGGCAATGCAGAACATAGTTACGATGTTGCAATAGATGCAGAAAGAGGTAGAATAATTGGTTGGATACATACTACGGTTGCTTGAAACAAACCGAAAAATTCCAACTCTAACGATTTATGGAGCGTCATGTTCAACATCTCTGGAGTTTGAGATGGTTCGATGGGCGAGGAATTGACTGACTCTTCTGTTGACGAAACAGGACAATCTTTCGATGACAATCTAATTCATGATGTTTCATTCGAAGAAGTTGAACATCCAATATCTGATGGGAATAATACTGGTGCTAAACCCCGTCGTTTGTTCGATATTCCTCGTTCAACACCTACTGAAGAAGGATTAGCAAGAGTTGTGACGGTGACTAATCAAAAGGGAGGAGTTGGAAAAACAACATCTGTAATCAATATTGCAACACATTTAGCTATGCGAGGTGCGCGAATATTGGTAGTAGATTGTGATGCTCAAGGTAATTGTGCATCAGGTCTAGGTGTAGACAAATCAAAGACGACAATTACTACAAGAGATGTTATTCTCACTCCTGCAATTTCAATTCAGGCCAGACATGCTACGGCTGTGGAGGGCTTACATCTAATTGTTGGAGATCATAATTTGGTAGGCGTAGAAGAGGCTCTTGCTGCTCAACTTGGCAGGGAACGTCGTTTAGTCGAAGCTTTAGCTCCGCTTCGCCCGCATTATGATTTGATTTTGATTGATACAGCACCTTCAATGAGCATAGTATCTGTGAATGCATTAACTGCATCTGATGGAATATTGATTCCAGTACAAACAGAATATCTAGCATTGGAAGGAGTTGCATTGTTGATGGGTACAATTCAGGAGGTTAGACGTTTACTAAATTCATCACTTGGTGTTGATGCTGTAATGATGACTATGCATGCTCCAACACTTCTCAATACCCAAGTCGCAGGGCATTTGAGAGAGATTTTTGGAAATTTAGTTCTAGAACCCCCAATTCGACGAAATATTCGTCTTGCTGAATCCCCAAGTCAAGGTGTCCCAATACAGTTCCATGCTCCTCAAAGTCATGGTGGTCAAGATTATTCTCTGTTAGCATCTGAATTAGAGGCCTTATGGTTTCCTGGAGGGCTTCGCACATGAGTGAAGAAAAACGAGGTTTAGGGCGCGGTCTTGATGATTTAATGGCTCAGAACGAGATAGATCTACCCTTTCTTGCATCATACGGGCCCGCTGCCGATATTGAAGAGGATATTTCTCAAGCAAAAACTCCTCCATCAGAAATTTTTGATGCTGTTCTACGTCATCTTAGTTCATTGGCATGCAAATATACAATGCATAATGATAAGGAAGTACGAGCAATTGGCCTAGTAGGTAAAATCGGTAAGCAAGGAGTAAATCTATCATTCAAGCATAAAGTTCGTCTTCCATTTGTACCCAGTGATCTCGCATCTCCAGGCCTTAGTAGAGGAAAGTTATCTTCAGACGGTTGTTCTGCCAGTGTAACAATTCAAGCATGGGGCATAGAAGCCCGTAGGATAATTGCTCGATATATTGAGCATGTAGAAATCAATCTCGACGAATAACTGCTGCTGCAATTAACACACTGACGACAGTTCCCACGATTCCAATTGCAGGAGTTTTTGGTGAACCACATAATTTTTCATCTTCATTTGCTCCTCCCCATTCTCCACCATCAAACCAACAATCAGACCAAACTTTCCATCCCCATCCATTATCTGGAGTTCTAGTTACATTTTCCCCTTCAACTAAATCAAAATACCAATTCACATATGTTTGATCCTCAATCGAATCTACTGATGCAGTCCAAATTCCAGTTGTATTATCTATGACCATATCTTGTGGATTTGGAGGGTGACAGAGTCCGCTATTCACACAAATTTGCGTCCATATCTGAATTGAAGATATGTTAGAATCATCATCTAGTTCAACATTGATTGTGAAATCTTGATCCGAATCTATCCAATAGAATGTAGCATCATAAGAAACAGAAGAGATTCCAGTATTTTCTAAGTCAATGGACTCATTAATCCCACCCTTTCCAGCGGCTGAGACCAAACTCAAAGAAAGAATAAGAATTGAGATTGAAAGTGCAAAGGCCCGCCTCATGTTTATTCCATCCCTCTTTTCATATACAATACTGATGATGTTTATGCATCAATTGCCCACAAGTCGTCACCAATCCAGTGGATTGTCCGTACTGCCTTTCCTTTTGAGGCCTCATCCATTTCTTTAGATTCCATTAGTGCCCATCCAATTGCAATTGGTTTTCCATGTTCTTCATCCCGAATCCAAACCAAATCTCCTCGTTTGATATCAGGATCTACAATTTGAACTCCAGCAGCCATACAATCAGCCCCATTCATCAGAAAGGGGATAGCCCCTCTATCTACTGCACACCAACGGTTCTCTATATTCCATCTCAATATGCCTCGCAATGTTGGAAATGTAATTTCTTCTTCATTTCCCAAATCATCAGGTCGAACTAAAGACATTGCAATTGGTTCTTTATCAGCTATTAGAAGCCTCAAATCACCAAATTCTGCTGTTTCAAGAAACACTCCCTCCAACTTTTCTTCAATTCCAAAATCATTGTAGAGAATTTCTACCAATTTACGAACCACCTTGATTCGCACAGGTTTCCGTTTCCTTATTCGTCTTGAAGCCACAGTTGTCTGGACACATAACTACTCCATCAAGTTCCCGTCTAGCCGAACTGATGAAGGGTCTTCTTCTTCCTCAGATGTTTATGCCGGTCGGTTGGGGGGTTCTTCGAAATTTCAAGGAACATGCACTGGAAATGGAATCTATAGCTCCATCAGAACCGCTGTTTTTCGTTATGCCTCCAGGCAGCCTCCTTCAAGTTTCAGATGTTTTTTCAATAATCCACCCCGGTCCCGAAGTAGAATTACATCATGAAGTTGAATTTGTTGTGCAAATTGGAAATGATGGTTTTCCAGAAAAATGTGGTGTGGGATTGGATCTAACCAATCGTAGTGCTCAGAGGGTTGCAAAATCAGAAGGACTTCCTTGGACTGATGCTAAGGCCTTTCCAAATTCAGGCCCATTTAGTTCCATGGTCCAATATGATTCGTCATCATTTGAAATTCGATTAGAAGTAAATGGAGAGATTAGGCAAATTGGCAATACGGCAAATATGGTTCACAATGTGAATTCGTTAGTTAATGCACTCCATTCTCGTTTTGCTCCTGAGCCAGGTGATTTGATTTTCACAGGCACTCCATCAGGGGTTGGTAACGTGGTTCCAGGAGATAAATTGGAAGCAAGTCTATGGAAGAATAAAGAGAAAATCACTTCCTTTATTGTCGAAATTCATGATTTTGATGATAATTGACTTCTGCGCTTCTTTCAAATAAGGGGAGCAAGTCGGCCGAAAACGGAGGCGACAATACATGGCGCAGTGGCACGGTATTTCAAGACGCAAACCCTCGGGTGCTCGACTAAAGCGTCCAAACCGGTATCGCGGTAAGCGAAGAACCGAGATTTCAAGCGAGAAGTTGTTCGCTTTCATCGCTGAAGAACCTCAGAATAAGGTCTACAGGAAGAGGAGTGGCAACGTTACTGTTCGTGTTCTTGGAGAGAGAATGATCAATGTGAGCGACGCGTCGGGTAAGACTAAGCGGGTTGAGATGACAAACGTTGTTGAGAACTCAGCAGATCCTAACTATGTTCGACGTAATATCCTAACAAAGGGTGCAATTGTTGAGACAGAGATGGGCCGTGTAAGAATCACTAGCCGACCTGGAATGGACGGCGTAATTAGTGGCGTTCTTGTTGACGAGTGAGCGAAGGACCCATACAGGACCGCCTCATAACACAGATTCACGGGGTTGATTTCGTGGCGGGTGACTCATCGAAAATTTCAATCTGGACTGGATATTTTGATTCTAGATTATCCCGGAGTCAAGGTCGACGCGTCAGCCTTTCTTCTTCAATTCCAAATCCTAATCTCGAACAACTTGCTTTTGCAACAAAATCTCTAGGAGTAAGAAAAATGAAGCGTGTATCAAACAAGTCGCATCCTAAGAGACCTAGATTAAATGAAGGACTTCTAATCGTATCTGCTAAAGATGCTTATTCAGCAACTGGAACAGAATCCAAAGAACGCCTTATGCACGCTATTGGACTCAGTCTGTTCAATAGCCATGAAGAAGCCAAATTGAAGAAAGAAGAATCCAAATTAAAAGGTCCAAGAAAGGGAGACAGATCTGCTAGGTCCCAAAGAAAAGGACCTAAAGTAAAATCACAACGCAGAAAGAAAAAATTTGGACGAAAATGAGAAATTAAAGTTCAACAACATGTATCCAACCGTGTTTATCTTCGCTTCTTCTCAATTGAATATCCAATAATGAATGGTATAGCTGATTAGTGATTTCACCAACTTCTCCATTACAATATTCAGTTATTTTATCTCCATGTTCGATACTTCCAATGGGAGAAATAACTGCTGCTGTTCCTGCACAAAATGCTTCATCAGCATCCATTGCAAATTCAACATCCACCTTTTCTTCTATGACGGTATATCCCAAATCTCTTGCTAGTTGGATAATACTGTCCCGAGTAATTCCTGGAAGAATCGTACCTGTTAGTTCTGGAGTAGACATTACATTGTCTTTTACGCAGAAGAAATTTGCTGCCCCAACTTCTTCTACAAAACGATGTTCTACTGCATCAAGGTAGATAATTTCTGCATAACCATCTTTCTTGGCCATCTTTGATGGCATCATTCCAGGCGCATAGTTTCCAATTGCCTTCACTCCTCCTGAACCACCAGGAGCAGCACGATGAAATTCATCTGATACTTTCAGCGATATTGGATTCATTCCTCCTTTGAAATATGGTCCGACTGGACTTACAAATACCATGAAAGTGAATTCAGGGGCTGGAGCAACTCCAAGAATCGCTCCACTACCCCATAAAACAGGTCTAACATACAACGCACCTCTACCAGTTGGAGGAATCCATCTTTCATTTTCTCGGACTACTGATTCTACTGCATCAATGAAAATATTCTCTGGAACTGGTGGCATTCCTAGCCTTTTTGCTCCATCAGAAAATCGAGCAGCATTTCGTTCTGGTCGGAATAGAACGATGGAACCATCATCTGCTCTTTGCGCTTTCATTCCTTCAAAAATACCTTGACCATAATTCAGAACCCCAGCTGCCGGAGAAATTGAAATGTCACCAAATGGAAGTAAATCTCCAGCCCCCCATTCCGAACCGGCAGGGATTACTTGGCGATACATGACATCGGTTGCGGTAAACGAGAAGGTTAGGCTATCCCAATCAATCTCCATCAGATTCACTCCTCCCATATCATGTCCGGTGAACCCGAGAATCAAAACGCGTCTATGAACGATTCCCTCTTCTTTTTTCAGAATCTTCTGCGTACATTCATCACTGGCGGCAATAATCGAAGTTCATGGTCGCGCCTTATCCTCAATGGTCTGGATCGGTTTGCGTGATAGATACCTCATATCGAATTCAGAAGAATGGAGGGACAGTCGTCGAACTTTTTGCGCGTTCACGGGAGGGGCATTCGTTGACTATTCTAGTCCATGGTCTCCGACCCCATGTCGTTATTTCTACTCCCGATTCCCCTTCTTCTGCAATTTTGGAATCTAGGTTGTCTAAAGTCAGAGATGAGGACCTAGTGACTCATGTACATGAACCACAAATTCTTTGGTCAGAGAATGGTGAGAAACCACATTGGAGAGTGGATGTTTCTCAACCGAATATTGTACCTAAATTACGAGAAGTATTACGGAAGGAATGGATTGTTAGTAGCTCAGATATTGTATTCCCGCTTAGATTATTTTTGGATCTTGATGTGGGGCCTCATATTGAAGTAAATGGTGATGTAATTTGGGCTCAACGCCGAGCCCCCTCAGATTTGTTGCCTAATTTTCCAGAATTCACCCCACAACATGCAGAATCAATCCGAGAAGCAGGCGGTTCAGGATTATATCCCACAGATATGATTCTCTCTTGTAATTTGAAAAATATTGTTGAGACGGAAGCATTCCGTACTCCATTTGTGACCGCATCATTTGATTTAGAAACTAGTGTGATTAATCCCCAAATTCTTTGCGCAGCAATGGTAATTGATCGAGATGGAGAACGTACAGAATATGCAATAGATGGCCCTGAAAAAGAAATATTGTCTCGCCTAACTAGAATCATTCAGGATGAAGATCCAGATATAATTACTGGATACAATATAGATAATTTTGATCTTCCAAGAATCGATCAAAGAACTTCAGATTTAGGTGGTTCTTCCGATGAATTTGTTGCCTTGGAGATGTTTGGATGGAGCAGAAGGTCCCTTCGAGATGGCAAACGAGGGTTGCCTTCTAGAAATCAATCTAGACGATGGAACATTACAGGGCGTTGTGTTATGGACGCTTGGTGGGAAGCTAGAATGGCTTTGCGCCCACAAAGAGAATCATTGCGTTTTGTAGCAGAGTTGCTTTTTCCAGAACGTCCTGAATTAAGAAAAATGGAAATAGATGCCAGTAAAATGGATGAAGAATGGAAAAACCGTCCTGATGAAGTTCTTCGCTATTGTGTAATGGATACAATTCTTCCATTAGAGATACTAGATGCTATTCATGCAATACGCAGCAAAGAAGCACTAGCATCAGTTTCAAAAATTCCAATTCAGAGAGCAATTTCAGGAACGACTAGTCAATGGATTGATTCACTAATGATTCGTCTTGCAGACAGGGAAAACATAGCCGTTCCTCAAACTAGAAATGTCGGTCGTAGTGATCAGATTGCAGGTGGACATGTACAAGATGTAGAATCTGGTTTACACCCTTGGGTTGCAGTTTTAGATTTCAAGTCGATGTATCCCTCGATAATGATTGAGCAGAACATATGTTTCACAACAAGGATTGATTCCAAGGATGCCCCTGAAAATGGGGTAAATATTGCCCCAGATGGAACTACGTATCTTGATCGAACACATCGAATTGGATTGGTTCCGCGATTACTTCAGGATTTGATGAATGAAAGAGACAAACAGAAGGAGGCAATGAAGGAAGCAAAAAGCAAAGGGGATTTTTCTTTAGAAAAATTCCATGACAGGATGCAATATGCTGTCAAGATTTTGATGAATTCATTTTATGGTGTATTTGCATCATCTTTTTACCGTTTCACTCACCCTGAAATTGGAGCATCAATTACTTCTTGGGCTAGATCAAATATTCAATCTGTAATTTCTACTCTTGAATCAGAAAAACAGAGAGTTGTTTATGGTGATACAGATTCTATATTCATCAGTTCTCCAGTTCCACCAGGAACTTCTACAAAAATTCCAGACGAAGGAGATGAGTCTCGTTCTGATTTTGAAGATGCTAGAGAAATTACGATTCGATTTGGCCAAGATCTTGCTCGACGGTTTAGTAAATCTGGTGCTGAACTTGAATTTGAAGCTGCATTAGCAGCTATGTTTAGCCATGGAGCCAAGAAGCGATATTTTGGCCAAGTTGTGTGGCCTGAGGAAGATCTTCTAATTCGAGGTTATGAAGTTCGAAGATCAGACTCCTTTGTTTTACTCACTCAATGTATGATGTCTTCTTTTGAGTTAATTCTTACTGGTGAAACCACAAAAGCCGTTGATGATATCCGCTCACTAATTCAGAATGTAAGAGATAGAAATGTCGAACCTCGAGATTTGGTAATTAGTCGCTCGTGTAAAGGTCATCTTAGATCAGATGGAAGTGTTTACTTTTCCAAGGCATACAAAAATCCCGATAGTATGCCATATGTTTCAGCAGCTAAGAGTCGTATTTCTAGAGGATTAAATTTCACTCCTGGGATGAAAGTGGGGTATCTGGTTACTGATGCATCAAATAGTCCAATGACTGTTATCGATTGGCATGAGGATGAAACAGGTGAAAAACAAACTGAATTTGACCCAGAGTATTATGCAAGAAGAATAGCAACAGCGATGGGTAGAATTACAGAGGTTTTTGGGTGGAATGAAAAGGATTTGTTACAGGGATCAAAGCAAGGAACGCTTGATTCGTGGATGTAATCTAAACGAATTTTTTGTGCCCAATGAATCGAATGGCTGATAGAGGAGCGAGATAGAGAGGACATCATGACGAGAGCGATGTTGAGGACTTTTCTCATAGCTAGTTTGCTTTTAGCAATCCCATTAGCAGGTTGTTTAGAGTCCTTCTCTAATAATCAACCACCCACTGTTGTAATGTCTATTTCACCCTCTGGAACTTTGAAGGCTCAAGAAGAAATTACATTTGATGCAATCGGGAGCTCCGACCCTGATGCAGATTCGTTAACTTTTAATTGGAATTTTGGAGACGGTAATACTGCAACTGGGCTGACAGCAAAGCACACATTTGTTACTCCAGGAGATTATACAATTACTCTAGCTGTATCAGATGGCCAACATGAAGCATTGGCAACTAAAGATGTCACAGTAGTGGATGCCAGTGCACGATTACCACACGCAGAAATAACTGGGGAGAAAGAAGACGACTGTTTAGGAGATTCTCCTTCCTCTGGTACATACATGCTTCATTGGGTTTGTGATGAAGATTTGGATATTTCAGATAGAAGTGTTTCTGTTTCACTAGATGTAGATCTCGATGGCAGTGAATCTTGGGCTGGTTGTGATCCCGACGATTCTCAATGTTATGCTGAAGAATATATCACCGATTACAATTGGGATTTGGGCATATATACGGATTCAGATGGAGATGAAGACCCATCAAACGATGTTGATGCTACAGGAGAAACATACACTTGGCCATCAGTAACTGCTGGTGAATACAAGATTTCACTAGAAGTTGTGGATAATAATGGATTTACTGATATGGATGATTCGTTATTATTTGTGAATTATCGTGGCGAGTGGAATGACTTTGAATTAGATCGTGAAAATGGTTCTCAAGGACTCACTGATCGACTTACATTTGATTTGCCAGTGGTTTATGATGATGAATCTAAGAATACTATTCGTTATGTGAAATTGAAATTAACTTATCCTATTGAGGATAAGGACTTCGTTACGTGTACTGGTGACATATGTCACAATCGTTTCGATATGTTTGTTCAAAATACCACTGGTGAAGAGGTAGCAGATACTACGGCTGTTACGGATGAACAAATGACATATGGCGATTGTGATGCCGAAAATCGGTGTCTTTGGCTTTCATTAACATCATCTCAATGGAGAGAATATCTTGATGGAGAATATTCTGTTGAAATTCGCAATCAAGAAAGTCACAATGCAGATATTATCGAATTTGCGATCGAATTGATTTACAAATAAACGGCGTAAATTGTTCATTAATTGATACTTGAAAATCATATTACTTCTAGGAATAGACTCAAATAGGCCGCTTCGGTCGCAGCGTTGCCTAACACAGGAGTGATAACACATGGGATCGCAATGGGAAGACAAAAGCAAACCGCACTTGAACATCGTTTTTATTGGTCACGTAGACCATGGAAAGTCAACGACCGTAGGTCGACTTCTACTAGATAGCGGACATATTGAAGCACACGTAATTGAGAAGAATGAGAAGCTCGCA
>PBDV01000022.1 GCA_002718215.1 Methanobacteriota archaeon | reverse complement strand
TATTGGATATCTACTATTTCACCACAGAGACTCATTGACCATTTCGAATCGATTTTATTTTGGTTAGGGCCATACTTCGATAACAGGTAGTGTAATTTTACTAAGGAAACTTCAGGAGGGCCAATTGCTCCATGCCCTATTATCCCCATATCTCTTTGATCACGTCCTTTCGAATATACGTCTAGGTGGACTGGGCCGTGAATTGCCTGCGTGGTCATTACAACAATACCTCCACTCAGGATGTAATCGGTTAGATTTTTTTGAACCAGATTGTTTTCGGGACTATCCCCATTTGGATCTGCAATTGGTAGATGTCCTAGGCCAGTACCATGTACATGGATAGCATCTGGTTCAGTTGATGCTATTGCAGCTATATGTTCAGGCAATAAATGCGGGCCTGCAATCATCTCAGCAATCTTAATTCCCTCATCAAACAATAACGGCTTTGAGATGGGGCGTTTTACTGTTTTTTGTTGTAAAATTTCATGCCTACAATCGCTCCCATCAACATGAATTCTACCTAATGGCCCGATGTCTATTGATTGAAAAGCATCTCTTCTTGAAGAGTGCATTTTCCTAGAAGAAATTCCTGGTAGTATACTTAGAGTGCCATCAGATGATGTTTCATGCATTACGATTACTGCAGAATCTCCTTCTCCAGAAGGGTCCCTACCATATGCTGCATAATGTATTGCAGCAATCAGATTTTCCTTTGCATCAGATGACCCTCTGTCTGAAGATCTCTGGGCTCCGGTGAATACTATTGGGCCTGGTGGGCGCCCACCATCGCCCGACCATGCAAAGGCCATTGCTGCCGCACTAATCGACATCGTATCTGTGCCATGTGTAATTACAACCCCACTCGTGCCTCTTTCGAATGCGGCTTTTGTTTCTTTGATCATTTGATTCCAATGTCTTGGGCGAATGTCGTCTGAGAACATATTTCCAATCAGGACTGCTTCTATTGTTGCAATTGGCCGAAGCTCCGGTACTGCATCTAAAATTTCTTCAGGTTCAAATCTCGCAATTACTGCACCTGTTTCGTAGTCTACTTTACTGGCTATTGTACCTCCTGTGTGTAAAAGAGTAACTTGAGGGAGACTTAGGTTGTTTTCTTCAATATGATTGGATGGTTCTTCGTGAACCTTTTCTGTCGCATCTTGGATTGTGTCGATTGAATCAATCGCATCTAATGGGTGTGATAAATTGTATCCATTTGCTAATTTAATAGTCATTAACCCCTCACCCGCGGGGCTGATTAGTATGCCTTCATGTGTCTGTTTTCCAGTTCTAGATTCGATAACAATTCGAACCTTAGAGCCGCTTGGAGGCATGTCCATGTATCGCGAAGATGTTAGAAAGACCTTCAACTGAACGGATAGAACATGCTTTAGATTGGCATCTATCGTAATTTTTGGTGCCGGGAGCGGGACTTGAACCCGCGACCTTCGGATTTCTCAGATGCGTCTCATCGTTTGCATGGATTATAGTATCCATCTACCCTATGAGTCCGACGCTCTACCAACTAAGCCACCCCGGCGATATCTCGTCCACCAAAGAGTATGATATGAGCGTTTCAGTTGTCTACCAACGTTCATGGGGGGTCGGGGCCCCGTACGGGGTGGTACCATGGTCGACATCGACACCGCCCTCCGTTCTGCCGCAATAGATGGAAGGAAGGCGAAGCGTCAGTCTGATAGTTCCAAACCACGTCGTGCAGGTGGTTCTGTTGGACTTGAGCCATTTGATCCCGCGGAGTTCAAGGAAAAGGAGGTAGCAGACACATATTCAATGTGGCTTGTAATAGGTGGTTCCGTGATTTTTTCCATAATAATGCGATATGTTGCAATGCCTGCAATAGAGGGCCCTAGTCCAATATTATGGTTACTCCCACTGAGTTTTGTGTTTGTTTTACCAAGTTTGCATCGCTTGATTCTACCTCCAAAAATTTCCGACCTCTATACAGGAGGAAATTGGTTTAGATCTGGTATGCTATGGATATTTACTTGGTTATCAATTAGCATTCTATTGGTTAATCCACCATTGTCTGATATTAGCCCACCAGAGATTACTGAAGCTGCAATCTTATTCGATGACGGTGACGAAGCATTGAATTTGAGTAGCAATTTCATTCGCACAGGTACTACAGTTGAGATTACAATTGATGGGGCATCGACTGAAGGAGAAATGTGGCTAATTTTGGGAATAAGAGATAATGTGGATGTGGACACTTGCCCTTTCCAAGTTTCAATGATTCGTTCGGGTGAGATTCTACTTAACACAACTTTCATTGGAGAAGTAAGAGAAAATGCTAGTTCTGACTTCCTTTCTGTCTCGTCAGGAAATTTTTCCAAGATGTCTTTGAACAGTTTTGATTCTAATGGTGTAAAAAGCGAAGATCAAGGGTTTGCAATCAACATGGGTTCATTAGAATCAGGCACATACTTACTCTCATACTCAGTTAGTCAGCAGGGGGATCCTTGGATGTTGAGTGGTTCTAGTGCAGAATATATCATCAAAATAATCAATGATTAGACTATTGGTTTAGAAGAGAACAAATTCGAGCGGTCATTGCATCTAGTTGGAGATATTCTCCACCACCTTGAACCAATCTATGATCAATATCTGCCATCCATTCAGTCAATTCTAACTTCGTTTCTTCTGTAAGGAAGGTAGTCACACCAAGTTCTCGATGCAACTGATTTACTAGGTCAGTTCCCGCTAGCCCAAATTCATCAAGAATCTGTCTCAATCTTCGTCGAGCTGGCTGAAACCCATCTTCTTTGCATGCCAGCAAATATCCTTGAAGAACTTCAGGTGGTGCGGTTGCACTTGTTTCGTAGACCAGTGCGCGAGTTACTTTGTCTCCCATTCCTGCGGCTACTTGTAGTGCAGTAATTGCTTTTCGAAGATCACCCAAACTGATGTGAATGATCGCATCTGCAGCATCTTCATCCAGTTCTACATTTTCAGAATTAGCAACATGGTTGATTTGGGTTCGCATTTGGTCATCTTCCAATGGCCTAAATCGAAAAACAGCACACCTGCTTTGAATCGGCTCGATAATTTTTGAAGAATAGTTACATGAAAGGATGAATCTACAAGTTTCAGCATATTGCTCCATGATTCTTCGTAAAGCACCCTGGGCGTCGTTTGTAAGAGCATCTGCTTCATCTAGAAAGATTACTTTGAACGTGGCTCCACCCAGGGGGGCGGTCCTAGCGAATTGTTTTACTTTATTCCGAATTGAATCTAAACCCCTTTCATCAGAGGCATTCATTTCCAGTAAATTTTGTCTAACAGTTTCTTCAAAAATATCTTTGGCTAATGCTAAGGCAGCTGTTGTTTTTCCTGTGCCAGGAGGTCCTGCAAATAGTAAATGGGGAAATGTCCCGCGCTGGCTGTAACCAACTAGGCGATCTACCACTGCCCTTTGCCCTCTCATTTCTGAAACAGAGCCTGGTCGATGCCGCTCTACCCACAGTTCACTCATGTCCGTCTTTGGCCTGTCTAAGACCATCGTCCATCAAGGTTCGCACTATGCGAAATAGCCATTTCTCGACCATGCTACGCATGGTCAGAGTTGGAAATGCCTTATGGGGCAATATGCCATGGGGTGTACATGACCGCAGCGATAGCGAACGCCAATTCCCACAAAAACCTCTTGGGTCCCCTTTCAATTATCCTTCTTCTTTTGTTGATGTCTTGGTCTTCATCGATAGGGCATTTCAATGAACTTTCAGAAGACGTCTCTCCATCATTCATCACAGCAAACAATGCCGCTACAGCAGATACAGCAATCAATAAATCTGCCCCAAATAATGGATATTCTACTCGTCAATCGATAATGTTGTATTCTTCTGATTCATTTGATAGTCGTGGATTATTTGATTTTAATATCAGTGATACAAGCGGGAATCCTCTTCCGACTAGTTTCCGGGTTACTTCTGCTCATCTGGTGCTAAGATGTAGTCAGGTAACTCAGTTTGGTTCAGGTAGAACAATGTTCTATGCAGCATCGTTAGATGCTTCACACAATATGGCTCAGGCCACTTGGAATTTAGCATCAACCGGAGTCAATTGGTCGTCTCCTGGAGCTGATGGTTCTGCAGATCGAGGGACTTGGGAACCCCCTTATATCTCCAGCAGTGTATCGGTTTCCACAGCGATAAATGTAACCTCATTGATTCAAACTTCCCTTCGTTCAAATTCTACTCAAATTTCCTTTATTGTTAGCGCCATGGGAGTGCCTACTCATTGCCATACAATGGAATCCACTACTGCATCATATCGGCCAAATCTTCGCGTGGAGTATGTCTCAATCGGTTCAATTTCTGCTGGTTCCATTAACATAACTTCTCCTCAAGAGGGAGAGGCGTTGACTTTAGAAGATACCCTTGCATTAACCTCCGATACTACCCCCACCATTACATGGGATGAACTGAATGGCTCCAATGTCGAGGTACAAATCTCCAATGAGAGTGGATTCAAGAGTATTCATGATGGAGATTGGGTATGGGATTCATGGAATGATGCATCTGCCTTTTCTTTCACCAATTCCACTATTGGAAGTTTTGATACTCCTTCAACAAACTTATCAGCGGGTTCAGATTATTTCGCTAGAATCCGTTCATCAACATCTCAAAGTATTCTATCTGATTGGGTATCAGTTAGATTCCTTCTACCAGATCATGAAGTCTACACAGATACTGATGGCACTCAATATTTCGCTGTCAGTAACAATAGTATGGGGTACGGCGGCACAATTGAAGATACATATGTGACATCGGGAAATACTAGTTTTAATGGAGGTTCGGCAAACAACCTAATCGTTGGGCATTCGAATACTACTGGAGTAGGAACGGGAGTAATGCTCCTTCGAATAAATATTGCAGATATTGGTCTACATGAGAATTCCTCTATCCATGAAGCTGATCTAATACTTAGGCGAACTGATAGGGAACGATGGCCAGTCATTTCAGTATCTGAAATTTCAGATGACGAATGGACACAACATGGGGCTAATTGGACATCAAATGGTGCAGGAACATCTTGGACAAACGGAGGTGCAGATTTGACAGGTACCAGTTTTGGCGCAGTAAATGGCAATCAATCTTCACCAATGCTGTATTTTGATCTCGCACCTATTTTCCGTGATCGTTTACTTGCTGATTCTACTGAACCCATTAATCTCATTGTGCAAGGAGCAGGCCCCAATGGTGCTCACGTTGAGATTGGTTCAAGTGAAGAAGCATACACTTACAATCCAATTCTCTCAATTCGTTATGATTGGGGAGATGATATTCTACCATCATCTCCTGTTGATTTAACGCCTCGAAATCTTGGAGGCTCATGGGCTATCAGTGGTGCAAATCTAACGAGCAGTGATACTGTAGTCGTTAGTTGGAACACTACTGGACATTCTGGTCATGATGTTGTGATTAGTACTTCTAGGGATCCGGACTTTAGGACCACAGTCACCCGTTCTGCTGATAGTCGATATGATTCTGGTTTTGATCTTGCAGCAGGCACATTCACATTCCCTTCTGCTTGGTCTATTGGTATTGGGGATCATATTTGGTGGAGAATTTCGTTTATAGAAGATGGAGATAGAAGTTATTGGAGCGAGTCAATGATGTACATTCCTGATCTAAATTCTACGTATCTTTCAGGGAATGACCATCAGATTCGATTAGCGGATGGAAATGCTTCGGCTACTTCTAGCCAAGTATTGGCAGTCCCGGAATGTGAAGACACCTATCTTTCATCTGGAAATCCGGATACCAACAATGATGATGGATACCTCGTAATATCGAATACTGATGTTTCATTGTTTAAGTGTGATATGGCTGGACTAATACTTCCTGAAGGAATGGCTATTCAAAGTGCAGTTCTCAGGACGTATGCTTGGCAGTTCACCACTTTCTCTAATGTTCCAATCAATGTCTATTCCGGCACTTCGGATTGGAATGAGGATAATTCGACAGGAACTGGAGCAACATGGAATACCCGTGATGGAGTACGACCCTGGTCTAGTGCAGGTGCGGCAGGAACTGATCGAGTTTCATTATTGGATAGTCAAACTGTTAGTACAAATGGAGATGATTGGTTTGAGTGGAATATCACTTCTGCAGCACAGGCAGCGAACAGATGGGGCACTCCTCTTAGCATCATCATGACTTCTACCAGCGGAACCTCTGCTTCATTCCAAGATTCTGAGACTGGTTCAACAGGGCCGGAGATTGTAATAACATATGGTATTGGAGACGATACTTCTCCTGACATCCCTGCAGGTCTTGACCCTACAGGCGATGAGTGGTTGGTTTCTGATAGTCTTCTAATGACTGGAATTGTCCGACCAGTTCATTCTTGGAGTGTGCCATTACAGAACACGAATGGTGTCGAAATTCAAATTGATGAAGATATCTCAATGTCTTCATCTTCATTATCGACATACCAATCATGGGTAGATACTTCATCTTTCGATCTGACAAACGGAACCTTCACTCCATCATCGGATCTCAATGAAGGAAAGCGATACTACTGGAGAATGCGGGGGTCAAGTTCTACAGGGCAAATAGGAAATTGGAGTGCAACCTCGTCATATGTTATTCCAGATGTAAAGAGTACGATGCTCGATTCATTAACTTCTGAAGTTGAAATGAATCATCATGGATATTTACCCGAGGACCACGTACCAGATTTCTTTGATACGTATATTGATGAGAGACCTGCATATGAAAACACCTCTTATGCTTCTTCGACAAGTCTAATTTTGTTTGCTCCACCTGATATTGGAAGTGGCAATTTCGATATTTCTGGTAATTTTAGTAACGATCGCGGTGCTCTCTTTAAGATTCCAATTGATGAAAATCTAACTCTTCCTCGTCCTAATAACATCAGGGTTGTAGGGACCGAGTTGCACTTCAATGTCGTTAGTGGACATGGTTCCGGTGTTCGAATTTATGTTGCACCTGTTGACTCGTTTAATGAATCAGCTACTGGAAGAACAATGGATGGAAATACAAATTGGACATCTACTCATACATTTGGAAACGGCAACATGTCTATCGATGAGGGAGTAAATATGGAAGTAACAACCTCTGGTTCTCATAGCATAAATATCACACGAATCATGCAATTAGCAGCAGAGAGAGGAGAGGATTATCTTTACTTAGCAATGACTGCAGCTCAGGATAGTTACACAAGTTCATGGAATGGTATTAGTATCAGTAGTGTTGACTCAAGTGTTGCAACAGATCGCCCTTATCTTTCGATTCAATACCGCAATGGTTCAGCATCTGTTCCAAACGCAACTGGAACCCCAGATGCACCCTTTGATGGCGAATTAGTTTGGAATACAAATGGTATCATTTTAGATCCTGATACTTCTCCAACTTTAGAGTGGTTGACTCCTACTGGATGGAATTCATCATGGGATTGGATCCTCAGTATAGGTTGTAGAGGTCAAAATTCGTATTCTCTAGAAGCAGAATATGACTCTCGTTCAGAAAGTGGTTTCGATCTTACAGCACCGAGTTTCACATTCCCTTCATCAATATCTTTGGCTGAAGATTCAATGTGCGCATGGAAATTACAATCTGTAGTTGACGATATGTTGGGTCCTACATCCAATGATTCGTTATTTGGAGTGCCTAATGATTTGACAAATAGTATTGATTCAACGCACGAATCACTTGCTGCTCAAAATGGGATGGCTCATACTGAATTTAATGTGTATGAACTAGTTGAAGATTCAGAAATTACATCTAGTGCTCCAAACAATAACTTGGGGCAATCGTCAGCGATGTATGTTGGAAGAAGCGGATATGGTTTGGTAAATGTTGATTTATCTCAAATTCCAATTCCTGAGCCTTGGATGTCTACTGACGCAAGTATTGATTTATACAAAATGGTAACATCCTCTGGAAACCATCAGATTGCAGTCTACAATGTATTCGAAGAATGGGATGAGTCAGGCGTAAATTGGGCTAACTCAAGTGCTGGTTCACCTTGGTCTACTCAATCTGGATATCTAGACAACACTATGTCTCCAATTAGCACCACAGTTGTAAACGCAACATATGGCTGGTATTCTTGGGATATTACCGAAGCCGTGCAACAGGCTAGGGTTCGAGGAGACGACGTTGTTCGATTATTGTTTAGAGACACTGCTGACCCTTCCAATTCTAATGTCTATTTTGCAACCTCAGAACATTCTCAGAATTCAATTACTCCACGACTCAATATGATTTATTCATCGGGCCATCAATGGATTCCTGATGATGCTTCGTCATTGAATCCAGTTTTGGGAACATCTACTACAATGTGGAATTCAACTGCTTTGTTGCCGACACCCCCTGATTCTGTTGATTTGTCTTGGAGCCATTATTTGACCAATCATTCGTGGGATTTCCAAGTAGATGATGATGCTAATTTTGCAAATCCTGAATCATTTAATAGTGATACAAACAGTAGTCTATTCACTACTACTTCTGGATCACCTTCTGGAACTACATTCACCTTCCCATCTTCAATAATGTGGGATGATGCATGGAATTATTGGAGAGTCCGAGGTGTTGAAAATGGACAATATGGAAATTGGACAGAAGGTGGTTCCTTCAGAGTTCCTGATTCTGTAATTGGAACTTCAGATGGTGCAGGAAATTATTCAGTCACATTGGAACGAGGAGATGTCTTCGATAACAGTGGAGATCTTCCTTCATTCCCTGATACATATATCGACAGTGCAGGTGGACCTGGGCAGACTCAGAATCACGGGACATCGGTTTCATTGAATGTTGGTTCTTCTCAGACTGCTGGAGCGATTGTAGTTTCGCTGATTGAAATGGATTTAGGAGAATTGCCATTCCAGTCCACTACATTGCCAACTGGGGTAACTCTCAGACTTCATCGTTCAAACTATCTAGGAACTGGAGCACATACTGTTGGTGTACATGATTGTGGAAACAATACTTGGGACGAGAGTACAGTTTCATGGAGCACCTATGTTCCTGGTCAACAATGTAGTTCTACTGCTTCAGCATCAATTACTAGAGTTGCTACTGGTTCCGGAACATGGTATGAATGGGATATCACTTCCATAGCTAGAAATGCATTTACCAATCAGAATGGAAGAATGACTCTAGCCTTAATCNCAAATTGGACTGGGACATTGTATTTCTCCTCTGCCGAAGCNAGTAGTAATGTACCACAACTTGTCTTTGATTTCGTTGATAATCCGAACGGAATCACACCTCCTCCACAGGTNNNGTTGCAATCNCCTGCNGATCAAGAAGTTCTCTTNGAGGAAGATGGCCANCTNTTGACCTCTCAATATTCACCTACACTATCNTGGGCTCCTGCTTCTGGNGCCTCAGGTTACATTGTTCGTTTGATGAATNCAAGCATAACACTCACTCAACGTTCATGGATTGATTCNGGTTTTACTTCCTGTTCTGCTACTACCTGTTCTTGGACNCCNAGTNTGAATCTTGATACAGATGTTCTCTATTCTTGGGATNTNCAATCNATTGCAGGNTCCATTCCTGGTGCTCGNTCAGCNTCNTGGTCATTTGCAGTGGGNNATCCAGANACCGTAAGTCTNGGNAATCATCTATACAGCATTACATATGGAGAAGGAGANGCAGCAAGTGTCTTGCAATATCCAAATATTCATGATTCAACTATTGATGAATCAGATCCTACAGAGGTTTTCGCTAATCGCGATTTAGAAGTAGGTATTGGATGTGGTGATNCCGGTTCAATTTCTACCACNAATGAATGCAGNAGTATAGTTTGGTTGGACTTGGGACAGATNCCTCTTCCTGCCAACCTNAATCCACACAGTGGATTATTGAAATTNCATCTGGATAGTGTATTGNTGGCAGATACNTCTTACATTGATGTGAGTGCGCANACTCTTCTAAACCAAAATTTCTCCGAGGTTTCATCCTCNTGGGANGATGCATCGTATGGAAATGCTTGGGATACTCCNGGAATGCGTAGTGGTGTAGATTATGCCGCAACTCCATTGGATACAGTTCGAATTTACAACACAAATGGAAATACNTGGGTNGAACTTGATATNAGTAATGCAATGACCTCAATGTATGGNACCATTGGCATAGTACTTATTGGNACNCCTGATACTGTAGGTGGTAGGATTGTTGTAGAGTTTGATAATTCAGAAGATAGCAGTTATCATCCCCAATTGGTTTTGAATTACACCAACGTGTATGATATTCAAATTTCAGGTCCTTCATCTACCGATGCAGATACNCCNGTTACNTTTACTGCTAGCTTACTAGATGTAGGCGGTAATACTCTTGCAGGAAATGTAGTTTGGAGTAGTACAAGTTTAGGTNCAATTTCNAGTACAGGAGTATATACTCCTCAAATTGCTGGAAATGAAACGATAGTCGCTCGTTTCGGTCAAGTAACTAAGGTNCTGAATCTTTCAGTGGATCATGGTTCTCCTGTTACANTGATTCCCGATCNGGCTNCAGCGGCCTTGAATGCTGATCAAAACCTTCCAGNTTCAGCCATTGTTGTTGANCAATTTGGCAATGAGGTGGATGGTGAATCCGTAATGTGGTCGGTAACTAACGGTTCATTTNCATCAACAGGNGGAATGACTGCTTCAACTACCACTCCATCTGCATCAGTCGTATACATGCCNTGGTTAACNGGNACTCAAACCATTACGGTAACTTGGGGAAGCAGTACTGAGACAATTTCTGTGATTGTATCTACGGGTGCACCACATCATCTTGTGGTTTCAGGATGCNCANTTGTGAATGCNGGGAGTACNTGCACTTACACTTGGGTAGTAGAAGATATTCGATTCAATGAGATGCCTGCTCTTCAAGCGGGNACTGTTACATGGAGTGTAGATAATGGCAATATTACTTCAGCAGGAGAATTNACNGGAGATCAGGTAGGAAACTGGACAATTACGGCAAGCAGTTCAGTAGGNGTAAGTGGCACAATCGATGTTGAGGTTATTTACGGGGCTATAGGNTCAGTAATTCTNACNGGTAATGCAACAGAANTTACTGCCGATGAATCTGTTGGATTTACCGTAATTCGTGTAGATGTTNGAGGAAATGCAAAAGACATCACCNATGATTTGGGTGTCGAATCTTGGANTGCTTTGAATGGCTCTTTTTCAGAAGTCGATTCAAGAGTANTTTGGACTGCNTGGTCTAAAGGAACCCAATGGGTAGAAGTGATGGTTGAAGGCCAAACAGACCGCGTANNTATCTCAGTAATTGATGGAGTTCCAATCGAAATGGATCTCAGAGTGACGGGCGGATTCTCACAAGTCACCGCTGGAGAGATNTTGAATCTCAGGGCATTTGTTATTGACCAACGTGGGAATCAGAAACCAGTCACTCCAGAGAATTGGTTNATTACAACACCCGGAGGAAATCAGGATTGGATTGTTCTAGATGGTGCTGCTGCAAATTTCTATGCTTACACTGAAGGTGATTGGACAATTCAAGCAGCNCTCACATGGACNGATGGAATNACAACAGTNCCCTTAACTTCATCAGAGACTCTAACTGTAGTTCCTGGCAATCTTGCGGATGTAGAAATACAAGGTTCAGATGATTATANTNTGACTGCGGATGAATCAATTTCTCTCACTGTAGTTGCTAAGGATATGCAACAAAATGTGGTTGAGGCAGATTTACTTCGATGGTATATCCATGACCTTTCNGTATCTACACCTCCAGGGGAATGCGGCGCATCATTAGATTCGGATGAGATTACTTCAGAAGTTGAATCTACAGGNTCTTGGGCNGCAGGCGTTGAAGGTACNTACAGAATATGTGCAATTCAAAATGGATATCAAGATAGTATCAACGCAGAGGTGTCCCATGGTGCTGCAGTTCGAATATGGCATGTAGCAGCTAAAGATTTGATGGTAGCCGGAGAAAAGGTCAATGTACAATTGTATGCTGAAGATTCCGCATTGAATCGATTTGAAATNGCTGAATTNTCATGGCATAATGATCCTATTATTTGGGGCTTTGATGCNGAAGAAANTGGNGCGTATGTGTTTAAGGAGACCACNGTTGGTATTTACGAACTTGAATACGCACACAATGGTNTAACGGAAATTTGGACAGTTGAAGTGATTGCTGCGAACTTAGATTACATCCTTCTTCAGNCGGATAAGACTGAAGCAGAACAACAGGGTGTCTTGTCGATNTATGCAGTTGGATATGACGAATGGAATAATCAGGTTCCATTGGTTGATCCATATATTGTTGCAACTGGACATGATTATGAGGCAGTTGGTCCTCAAAGTTGGGAGATTACTCTCATTGCATCTGGGGCAAGTACAGTTACTGTTGCAGATCAGGGAGAATCTGCATCAGTTGCGATCAGTTCCATCGGTACAATTCCTGGATTTTTCGCAGCGGGAGGNCCCCTCTATTATGCNGCAGCGGGTTTGATTGGNCTCCTTATTCTNGCATTGCTAATATTTGTCGTAGTGATTCTTCGTAGAGGTAGTGATGATGATTACGATGATTATGATGATGATGATGATGATTACGATGATTATGACGATGACGATGCTGCCGAACCATCTGGNCCTGTTGCCGGNCCATCTGGNCCTGTTGCCGGNCCATCTGGGCCAGTAGATGGTCCATCTGANGTANCAATGGATGAACCTGAAGAACAGGGTTCCGATGATGGTGTTACAGTGGATGAAGATGGTACTGAATGGTGGGAAGATACAGATGATGGAACNTGGTATTATCGAACTCCAGATATGGATGATTGGGAAGTCTTTGAGGAATGATTACTCATGTCAAGGAAAGTTGGCCTAGTGCTATTTCTTGTNTTCATATTCCTTTCAGGATCCTCTTCATGGACTCCTGAATATGAGTTGTTAGANNCCCAGAAGTCCTTTGCNCCTATTGAGACCGATAACGGAAATGGTACTTGGACNATAGAGTATCAGGAGGATGGTTCAGGTGGTTTTANTGATGCTTCAATTAGGAGCGACAATCCAACCGAGGTAGATACTAGTTCAGAAACGATCGAATTTGCTTTGAATGCTAATGGAAGTAAACAGCGAGGCCTTTTTGGNATAGATTTGTCAACNATTGGTTTCTGGAACAATGCCACAATTATTGAGGCATCATTGGAATTAACAATCCATACTGCTCCCACTGTTGAAACTAATGTGATGGGGTTGATGACATATCGTGATTGGGTTGATCCAAGTTGGAATGGAGCAACTCCNGGAATANCTTGGACAGAACCTGGTGCTGACTCAAATACAGATTCCGGTGGGCCGAATTCATTTGTCGTAGCNGATTCGTCAACCACGACTATNTCATTGNATGTTACTCAGAATTTTAGAGTGGGACAAGCTCGAAACATNGCTGGAAANGGTGGTTTTGTTGGAGTAATGGTCATGGGTTCAGCATGGGATAACAATTCATATCTTCCATGGTCAATGTCCGTATATTCATCAGAATCNCCGTTNACATATGTTCGCCCAACATGGAACATATTGGTATCTTGGAATAATCCNTCATCTCTTTCTTCTGTAGATCCTGGGTGGGTAGATATTGAACCAAGATTTGGTCAAGCATCTGCNGATTCTGATACTCCGTTAAAGGTGCAAGTTAGACATGAAGATGGGAGNATTTCATCCTCTCCNGTAAATTGGCAACTANTGGCNGGTACCGGGAATGTTGATTCAAGNGGATTATTTACACCATTATCTACGGGNTTCGAATTTATCTGTGCTGAAGCAGTTAATGGAATAACTGGTTGTATTGTTNTATTGGTTACTCCAGGCGCTCCAGTTTCCTTGTCCATTTNNCCCTCNAATGCTAGTTTTCCAGTGGGGTATGANATTGAATTNAGTGCAATATTTTCAGATNTTCTAGGTAACCAATATCCTGCATCTCCNCAATGGTCAGCAGATTCGGGAACAATTCATCCAAATGGGTCATANGAACTCACAGAAGTTGGAACCCATAGAGTAGATGCATCTGCTGCCGGATTAACTGCATGGACAAATGTGACCTTGGTTGCTGGCGCCCCAGNTGCTTTGTTAATGCCACAAAATCTTACAGTTTCATCAGGAGAGAGNGTATCTGTTTTNCCTACTGCAGTAGATGGCTTAGGCAACCCAGTNGATTTAGCNTTAGCNGGAGACCTAACTTACACNGTTAGTTCTGGCTCTGTTGATTTTTCTGGAATGTATACTGGTGCAGCAATTGGAACTTGGACTATCGATTGTCAAGCCTCTCTTGGAGCATCTGGTTCAACAGATGTTGAGGTTACTGTAGGGGATCCGCTGAGTCTCTCCATTGTTCATCCTAATCGAATAGTAGCTGCAGACGAAGGTGTNCCTCTTCCAGTNATGTGGACTGATGCATATGGGAATGAANTGGAAATGCCAATTCCTCTTTCAGCATGGACTGCTGAAGATGGTGGGTTTAGAATTGGTGAAAATGGTACTACTGAATGGTTGCCTAGAGATGTGGGAACATATTGGATTAGATTAGATTTTGAGAATCTTACCGATACAATCGATATTGAGGTAGGCGCAGGTAGTATTGCAANTGTNCTAATTGATACTGATTCTAGTACATTACAGGCTGGCGAAGAATCGNTTCTTCAAATGAAAGCNCAAGATTCGTTAGGGAATCAGAGAATTNTGGATGCNATATGGAGTAATCCTGGAGANGGGCCNAATCCAGTTCCGTTCGCCAATGGTGCAACGTTTACACCCCTNCATATTGGAANNGTAACCTTAGAGGCGGTTGCGACAGAAGATGGGGTTCAATACACTGCNACTCGAACCTTCGATGTAATCCCTGGNCGACTTGTTCGAGTTNATTTTGAAGGTGAAGGGACAACTATGACTACTGANGANTCGCTTGACTTANCTCCTATGGGTTTTGATTCGCTTGATAATCCCATAGATGGTCTTCAATTTAATTGGACAGTAAATGGAGAAGACATGACTTCAGAGATTCGAGACGCNGGNAATGTGTTCAAACCGAATATTGTAGGGGATNTTCAAATCGAAGGAATGGCNGCNGGACGTGCTGCTAGAATCGACCTACTGGTATTAGCTGGATTNCCGCAGAGTCTTTCGATTTCTCATGACATTGGTAACGGACCATTTCCNGGNGGTGGAGAAGTTATTCTCAATGTAATGGGAGTTGATCTGGCAGGAAATGAAAATCCAATTGATGGAGTNACNTGGAGTATTTTAGAAGANGCTGGAAGNATTAGTTCGGGTGATTCTCCTGGNGAATATATCTACCAAGTTGGTAAGAGTGGTTCGTGGACTTTGATTGCTAGGAAAGGAGTAGCAGATTCTACTCTTTCAATAACGATTGAACCTGGAGTACCTGACCGAATTTCNATTGTCGTAGTTNATTCAGATGGTNCACTTTCTGAAGGCGACATCGTTGATTTAGACATTGTAGTTTTAGATGCTTCTGGAAATCCAATTCCTGTAGCNCCTTCACAAATAATAGTCGAAACNGAGATTGGAGATGCTGAACATCTGCAGNCNGATATTTGGAGAATGAAAGTAGATGGTTATGGTGAGAATGTTCCGTTGACTGTAAGNTATCTTGAATTAGATCAAACTATTTTCGTAACAGCAACTCCNAGTGCTCTATCTAAGTTGACNGATTCGACAATGGGTCAAATGGCAATTGGTTCTGTTTCAGTNGTNCTTCTTCTTGCAGTAATGTTGGTTCTTTTNCCTAGNTTCCGAAATGAAGCNGAGGAAATTTATGAAGATACAACAGNTGATTCTACTGATGAACGNACNACTCCNTCNCCACCACCTGCAGGAGTTGCTTTCAGTGCNCCTCCTACATCNGCATTCTCTACGTCATCTCACCGAAGAGGGAGGCATCGCACCGCGGCTTCTATGGCTCCTTCATGGGGAGCTTCCCAAGATAGGCAGAATTCTGCGAACATGGCTGCTATGGGTGCATCGAATACTTTTGCTCAAGTAAATCAGCCTCCACAATCCAATTTCCAGTCTCCTCAAGATTCTGTTCAGGCTCCTCCGAGGCCTAAAGGATTGGATAATGCAGAACCAGTTGTGCAAGAATCTCTGAAAACAGAAGTCTACAATGAACCAGAAGAGGTTGTAAATCAACCAGCGCAAGAATCTGTTTCATCAGGGGTAATGGTTGCGTGTGAAGGAACAATCCAAGGTCAGACTGGATGGTATCATGATGGTATGGGGAATACAAGTTACTGGCAAGTCGATGAGGGAGGAGCATGGACGCGTCTAGGTTGATGGTAGCCCTTATCGCCATCCTTCTTATTTCTCATATTGGCCCTCATGTATCACTGGAAGATGAGGCGATTAAATCTTCTACTTCAGCACGTTCTTGTTCTGGAAGTACATCTGTACATTCAATCGAAATCCTTCCTCCAGGTCCAGTAATTCTATCGGCGGATGAGGTTCAGGATTTTTCTTTCACTTTGAAGGATAGTTCTGGTAATCCAGTCTCAGCAGGTTATGATCATGGTTCTAATGGTGGCTCTACAGTAATGTTAGGAGGTGAACAATTTCGATTTTCACCTTCAGGTCTTGGAGAAGCGTCGGTTTGGATTTGTTCTGGGAACGTAAACCGCACTGTTACGATAAATGTTGTAATTGGAACAGTAGTTAACTTAGAACTCACATCTGATGACGTAGAAGTTACTGCTGACGAATCTGTTGATTTAATCCTTGAGCGAGTAGATCAGCAAGGGTATCGACAGGCAATTGTAGTTCCGACTAGCAATTGGACATTACCTCAGGGTTCTTCTCTTGAATTGTTACCAGGGGGTAATTTTCGTTGGATTCCAAATCAAGAAGGCAATCAAACATTAATGGTTGAAGATGGAGAATTTATTGCAGAAATCGAGATAAATGTCTCACATGGTTCTGCTAGGAGATTAACCATTACTTCTTCTTCTTCATTTAGCGATGTAACAGCTGATGACGCATTGATTCTTGAATCACAGTGGGAAGATGTTCGAGGAAATCGGTGGTCTGCGAATGCATCGTGGGAAATAGATGGAGATATTTTAGGACTTAATTCTACCATTGGTTCCTCTGTCTTGTTTGATGCATCCCTTCAAGGTTTAATCACAATTCTTGCTGAGGCTGAAGATCCAATTACTCCGTCGATAATTCGAACTGCTTCAATCAGTTTTGTTGTTAATCCTGGTCGTTTGATTTCATTGGAGATTGCTGGACATTCATCCACAATTCCAGTAGATGTTCCATTCGATTTAGACCCTAGAGGCTATGATGCTGATGGTAATTCAGTAGATTTGTCTGGATTAGTCTGGTCCATCGTAGAAGGGGAATCTCCTGAATCATCAATTAATCAAGTGACTTACAGTTTCACTCCAACGATTCCCGGGCAACATAGGATTGTTGCCACATTAGGCTCTAGAGTTACATCTGCGACTATTGAAGTGGAACAAGGCGTCCCTTCATTCATCGAGGTTCGTTCTGATGGAGATCTTGCTTTGTCAGTGCAGACAGGTTTGGAATTAAATTTGAGTGTTAAGGGATTCGATTTAGCAGGTTCATCATATCCAGTTGATGTTGAATGGACAGTTCCTGCAGGTTTCGGTTCCATAGAAGCATCTTCCGCGGGGACGGGTAGTTTTGTGTATTTGGCAGAAGGTGTAGGAACAGTAGAGATGATTGCTACAATCGGCAATACCTCTTGGTCAGTGTTGATTGGTGTTCTGGCTGGACCTCCCCATTCCCTTGAGTTTGATTTCATTGGTGAATTGAAGCAGGGTCAATCAGTAGAAGTGGAGGTTCGAGCATACGATATTGCGAATAACAAAGTGTCAATTGCGGTTTGTGCAGTTGAATTTGAGACACCTGCTGGAGAAATGGAATGTGTCGAAGGACGTTGGATATTAGATTTGAAGGGCGAAGGGGAGTTGCGATTAGAGGGACGATATGATGATGGTTATGGATTAGAGTACATCACTATTGAATCAACCTTGATGGATGGATTATTTGGTTCAGACGCAGGAGCAGCAATAGTTGGGGGCGTTCTGATTCTTTTGATGATTCTTGGTGTTCTTCTAGCAGCGGATCGAAAGACAAAGGAGATGATAAAAGAACGAAAAATGGAAGAAATATCTCCAGTTACAGAATCTATCTCCGAAGAAATAGTTTCTGCTCCCTCTGTTGCTCCTGCTCCGGCACACATCCCATATTCCCCCACTTCATTTACAGCGAATCAATCGACAGGCCCCCTAATGAGCAATGAATTACCAATAATTGAACCAATTTCCCAACCTTCAGAAAGTAATGTCTCAGCGAATAATATTGTTAGGTGGACTGATGAACAATTGATTTCATCTGGATGGACTAGGGAGCAAGTCGATTTGATGCGTTCTCAAGAGAAAGAAAGCAAACATGAAGAATCTGAATCAGAAGAATGGGATACTGGATGGTAGTCATTCATATTGTTCTTCTGAATTGGGGAAATCTTGTGAACGCACATCAGAAACATATTGTTCGACCGCTCCTCTGATATCGTTTTCTAAATTCAAATAGCGTCTAAGAAAACGTGGGCTGAAGTCCATGGTAATCCCTAACATGTCATGTAGGACTAGCACTTGGCCATCAACTCCTGATCCAGCTCCAATTCCTATTGTTGGAATTGAGATAGCCTCTGTAACTCTCTTTGCTAATGGCGCAGGAATTTTCTCAAGTACAATCGCAAAGCATCCTGCTTGTTCTAGAAGTTTAGCATCTTCAATTAGTTTGTCTGCTTCTGAATCTTCTCGAGCTCTAACTGTATATGTTCCAAACTTGTAGATGGATTGAGGTGTGAGTCCTAAATGCCCCATAACAGGGATTCCAGCAGTAAGAATTCTCTCTATGGATTCGACTACTTCTCCTCCGCCTTCTATTTTCACTGAATGTGCCCCACTTTCTTTCATTATTCGAATTGCAGATTCTAGTGCTAATCTTGAATTTCCTTGATAGGTACCAAAGGGCATGTCTACTACTATCAATGCCCTATCAACAGCATTTGATACACATTGAGCATGGTAAATCATGTGCTCCAATGTGATTGGTACTGTGGTATCGTTTCCAGCCATTACATTTGATGCTGAATCTCCAACAAGAATCACATCTACTCCCCCCTGATCAACCAATCTTGCTAAAGAGTAATCATATGCTGTTAGCATAGTGATTTGTTCCCCCGCTCGCTTCATTTCTTGAAGCGTATTTGTGGTCACTTTTCGTGCCTTACCTGCAACTGACATGTGGGTTCTCCGTTAGGGGGGACTCCTCTATTAGGTTTCAATAGCGCGGCTGTTCATTCTTCTTGTGCAGTCATGGTTCTAATCACGATTAGGAATTCATCGATATCTAATATCCCGTCATTATTTTCATCTAATCTGTGAAAGAAGTCTCTGATTACTTCCCCCTCATTGGGCAGCCAATCTAAGGATTTTATTGCTCCAGTGAATTGGTTTAGATTCAGATGATTATTGTTTTCGACATCAGCCTCATTAAATGCACTTACGGCCTTCATTAATTCCGATTCAAGATTCTTTATTCCTGATATGAATGTCATCCAAGGTCTTTCCGTCAATGCTGAATGCTTTTTTCCATATGTAGCATAAAGAATAGTGCCTAGGATTATTGCGAAACCAGCTCCTATAATCGCTTGCTCCCCCATCAAAATTAGAAGAATTATTGTAGACAAAATTCCAAAATACTGAATCATTCGACTTGATTTTAACCGATATTTTGGTTGATACCATGTATGTTCTTTTTCAACTCTTCTTAGAACAATAACACATAGGTTCACGGCTACGAAAATCATTAGCATGAATCCTGAAGCTAATTTTGCTACTGTTGCAACATCTAGGAAAATTATTGCCAATCCCATACAAAGACTGGTGCCGTACACAGAACGATGAGGCGTTTCAAAAATTGGGTGAACATCTTCAAATTCTTTATGCAATAGTTTGTCTCTACTCATAGCGAATGGAAATTTTGACGCACCTAGAAGACCCGTTAAACCTCCTCCACTCATGGTCAATATAGCTAAAATAGCAACTAGAAATGCTACTGCAGTACCTCCTACTTCGAGTGCAAGTGAATACATTGGAGCAGTGCTAACCTCTCCCCCGCTTCCAATTCCTAAATCGGCGCCATTGAAAACTGAGAAAAGTGTATACGAAATTCCTGCATAAAGGATCATTGCAATACCTAATGAGTAGAACATACCAATGGGCAAGTTTTGTTCTGGTTCAACTATATCCTCAGCTACTGCAGCGATTTTTATCACTCCAACATATGCTAGGAAAACATATGCGGTCGCAGATCCTAATCCAATCCAACCATCGGTACTACTCATTACAGTCACTGCAGCATCAAATGGAACATTTGGAGAAGATGCAGTTCCATTTACGAATGCTACGATGGATACCAAGACCACTGTAGTCACTGAAAAGAAAATAATTGGAGTTTGTATTTTCTTTAGTAATTTCACTCCTCTGATATTTATCCATGTAACGATAATCAGAATCACAATCGCCAATGCTTTTGCAGCAGTTTCATCAAAATTTATCCCTAATATTGCTTCTATTGAGATTACATATGCACTAAAACCGATTAGTGCAAATGCTGATTTTAGCATAAATGATGCCCATAGTCCAAGTCCAGAAATAGTGCCTATTAATGGGCCAAAAGTCCGTTCGATGTATACGTAGGCACCTCCAGATGTTGGCATTGCTGACGAGAGTTCTGCCTTCGAAATAGCTCCAGGAATAACAACAAGTCCGGAGAAAATGTATGCCAACCAAAGAGCAGCATAGGATCCCTCAATTCCCCCACTTGCATAGTAAAGTTCCTTTCCAGCCAATGCAGGAAGAACAAAAATCCCACTTCCAACCATTGCAGATAGNGATAANATCACNGCNCCAAANGGNCCTATNGTTCTNTCCATCAANGTTGAAAAATCAAAAAAATNNCGAAAATCAAATGGTTTTTNTTNCAAAAAATCACCNCNTTNAGACTAANTTGGCAATTACTTTCATTTCTACAGCTATTGGGGTAGGAAGAGCNCTAATTGCTANCGTAGTTCTCGTTGCTTGAATGCTGCTAAAATANTCCCCNTATATCTNATTATACCCTTCAAAATCTCTNTCCATNTCGATTAAGAAAGAAGTGACATCNACGACATTTTCTAGACTTGCTCCACTGGATTCTAATATNGCCTTTACATTTTCAATACATGCNTTTGTTTGNGCTTTAATGTCGTAATCCAATNGCNTTCCTTCATTGTCTNNAATTGGNCCNCCNGGGATTTCATTNGTTTTNGGTTGCCTNGGNCCAACACCACTNAGGAAAAGAAAATCNCCTACTCTCCGNGCATGAGGATACGCNCCTACAGATGAGGGNGCATTTTCAGACACTATTATGTCATCTTCTGNATTCATTCTAGCATCCCCTTATCCAAAACATTTCGATCTCCGTGNTAATATTCNACATCNTCTTCATCGAATTCTTTGTCTCCTATTGACCCACCTGAAGGGGTTAAGGTGATGACGGCTCCTCCACTACCATGTAANGCCTCATAAGCGTGTACTTCTCCATCGTAGTTGTTGTGTTGNCCCATCGTGGAGGCCATNAACCANGCNGGTTTGTATGCCACAACTTTCTGTACTCGAATTTGACCNTGAATATCTCGACTTAATTGNCTCAAATCTTCTAATCTNCCATCCGCAAAGAATTCCAATATCTTTCGATTCCAATCATCATCTTTTGGAGAATGNATTCGGTCATCAGNAGGTTCAATATGTTCGGTGAACATTCTGTTTGATAAACTNGATACAACGACTAAAACNGCCTTTTTTCCTTGCTTTNNTAGTGTGTCTCNAGCGGCNTTTCCTAGNACTATTGTCTCNGATCTATTTGCATACATATTACTGGAAAGAATTACTGCGGGGATNCTATTTTCCGGATTCAACAATTTTAGAGCAACGACGGAACCNGTATCNATTGGAAATCCATCATANGCTACTGTTCTAGCATACAANCCNCTAGATTCAGCAGCATCTTTCATTGAGTTAGNAAAGTCTACATCAATNGTAAATTCATAGGGCATACTNCCAAGATAATGAAAATCATCATCCACATGAGTCCAAATTGGTTTTTCNAANGCTTGAATTTGATGCCCAACAACACTGGGCCAAGTNGTNGAATATACCAAAATTAAATCCGCATCACTTTCTTCGATTCTTTTCGCACATTCTTCGAATGCTTTTCTTAANTTNCCATATCCTTCGTTNGCCTCAGGACATAGTAAAGGATGNGGATGAGGGGGGCAATATATNCCGAAAACAATNTCATTTNCATCGTCCATATGTTCACCTCTAGAGTACTAATTCCCTNGTTTGTTCATTGGGATCCCATGATGCNACNAGATTNCCAGTTCCNATTACAGATTGATAACCATAAATTTCTGCNGGATATTCAGGATATCCTAACGCNGACATCATCCATGTAAAGGCGCCAGCATCTGTTTCTGCAATTGTCTGNTCTGTGTATTCTGGGAGAATATCTACTACTTGCTTCATTTTTCCTTCTCNCATCATTTNGATTAATTTCATGTCCCAAACATAGTTACTATGATTGTAAATATGTTCTCTACTCATATCTTCTGGNAGGGGNGCCTCGGTNGTGAAATGACGNTGAGATAGGCTATGGCTACTAACTAGTACAACCTTCTTCCCACTCGCTTCAATTGCCTTTTTACATGCTCTTCCTAATGCTGCTGACTGTTCGTTCATTACCTCTGCAGAATAGTAGTGAGTATTTCGATTGCTAGAGATTGTAACAATTGGTTTGTCCCAAGACGGATTAAGTAAATGGCAACTTACAATCGTGCCATAATCTACTCGGAAATCAGGATTTCTCATCATCTTAGTAATTATTCCAGAGGCAGCAGCTTCGTCGTGCATTGCTTCAGCAAGTTCTACATCTACAGTTAAGTCATAATTGAAACGAAATAAATTTGGNAACACTGGATCAACTGATTTCGATTTGAAATGAGGGAGNCCTAGGAAATGGGTTCCNATATATGTTTGCCAATGTGGNGTAAATACAACCATGGCATCATAGTCTATTGTCTTCAATTTTCTAGCAAGACGTTGATACCCCCAACGCAAGGTTTCCCATCCTCCTTCGGCATACGCCTCATTTTGTTCAGGGTTCTCAGCNTACACCAAATGAGGTGGATGAGGTGCTAGAGTTCCGAGTACAATTTCTCCGGTCATGTTACNCGGATTGGTTCCAAGCACATCAATCCCACCATCTGAATGGTACTAGAATAGGCAGGATTGAATGCTTGTGNGGTTANCCGAGAGGTATGAGGTGGGAGAGAATGCCAATGGGGCTTGCATTTGGCCCCTTCATCATTTCAATGGCCATTTCTTGTTTGATTGAGCTTCTAGATTTCACTCCNNCATTTGAACTAAAGAAACCAGTNTTTGCATTAATCTTNCTTACNCCNATGATGGTAATTTTACCATTCATTCATAGTGATCAAAGTGACAGAGGGNTTCANAGAATAATTGGAGGAATTCTTGGTCTCCATNTAGGGTATTGGCCGATTGCTATTTTTGCATTACTCTGGCCCACTGTCGTGGGTTTTTTGTGGTTAATTCAATGCCTTAGTATTTGGCGGTCTTCATATCCTCCNTTTAGGATAGGAATTTGGGCAGGAATGGGGGCCTGCACTGGTTTAGTAATCGGGAAAATAGGGNNAGAGGTATTGGGNNCATCATTCCTGATNACTACTTTCCTTTTTGCAATTTTATTCCCNATATTCCATTGGATGATTGGCCGATTACCNTCAGAAGAAGAGGAATGAAATTAATCATCCATAATACAGATNTTNGTGGCCTCNGAATAAAATCCTAAACTCCATTTCCCACCTTCTCTTCCTAGGCCACTATCTTTGACTCCTCCAAATGGGACTCGAAGATCTCTATGCAACCAAGTGTTAACCCAAACCATTCCTGTATCCATTTGCTTAGCAATTTCAGTTCCACGTGCTGAATCACCNGTCCATACGCTTCCTGCTAAACCATATTTTGTTCCGTTAGAAATTGCAATAGCTTCTTCATCAGTAGAGAATGGATGAAGGGTAACTACTGGCCCAAAAATTTCTTCTGTAGAGCANCTCGAATTTGGAGNTAGTCCTTCAACTACCGTAGGNGTNATCCAGTTNCCTCCTNTAAATTGAGAATCAATGTTAGGTGTATCTCCTCCAGTAAGAAGTGTTCCTCCTTCTTGGATCGCTAGATTCACATACGATCTTACTTTTTCTAAGTGCTCAGGGCTGATTAAAGATCCTAAATCGGTTTCTTGTTTTGAGGGNTCACCTATCCTTAGATTATTTACTGCTTCAACAAATTTGTTTTTGAATGTCTCAAAAATTGAATCTTGAATTAAAATTCGACTCCCNCAAAGACATACTTGTCCTTGATTAAGGAACGACGCTCTTACAATAGAATNCATATGTCGGTCAAGGTCACAATCATCGAGGATTATAGTGGCATTTTTCCCCCCNAATTCTAAACTGATTTTCTTGAATGAAGATGCCGCTTCTCTAGCTACAAAAGAACCTGTTGAAGTNCCGCCCGTGAAAGAAACGAAGCGNACATCAGGATGAGACACAAGTGGNGCNCCTGCTTCAATACCTGTTCCGTGGATTAGATTCACAACACCATCCGGCAACCCTGCATCTTTGATGACTTGCATCATCAGATTTGCAGTCATGGGAGTAAATTCGCTTGGTTTACAGATTACTGTGTTCCCCATTCCAATCGCAGGAGCGACCTTCCATGAAAGTANGTATAATGGTAGATTCCATGGGGTGATGAGAACCCCAACACCTACTGGACGTTTTATGACGTGATTAGTTGCATTTTTCATACGNAATTCTTCTTCTTCTAATTCTCTAATTTGTTCAGCATAGAATCTAAAATTAGCTACTGAACGTTCTGCATCCACAGTTCTAGCAATTCTAATTGGTTTACCTGTNTCTAACGATTCTAANACTGCTATTTCGTCTATTCTTTTTTCCAGTGAATCAGCAATTTTGTCTAACCAANCTGCTCGTTCATCTTTAGATAGAGCNGNCCANNCNNGAAANGCNTTCTTNGCNCTTTCAACTGCTTTTTCTACATCTTGAATTCTTGACCGAGGGATTCTAGCGATGATTTCTCCAGTTGATGGTGCATGGTTATCTATCCAATCATTTTCAATTGNATAAATTTCCTTTCCTCCAATATGGTTTGGGAGGTCNATCAACTNTTCACATCCGTCCTTCGTTTTCATGAGGGTTTCTTGCCTCTTCTTCGTATTGATTTTCTAGAATTTGAAATCGNTCACGGTCGGGATCCCATTCATCCCAGGTGACAACTGTCTCTAATTTCTCTAGGTATTTATCGGGGACAATTCCTGGGACAATGAATGCTTTTTGCCTATGCAATGGGTATGGATTNCTCAATTCGATACCCAGTACCCCCAATACTGCTCTTGCCACATACCAAGTTGCTTGACTATTCCATCCATGAGCAATTTTAATCACAATNCCCAAACCTTTCGGCCAGTCTTCATGTTCGAGAGAAATCCCTAACAAACCATCNGCTCCCTCCTTTGCAAGGACNTTTCCATTTCCGGCTTTGATAATTGTTGAATCAAGTCGATTGAATCCTCCAACAAGATCCGGNTGTCTAATCATTGCTTCCCAAATCCAATCCTCATCTTTTCTGTTGGTGAGTGTTGCGAACATAATCGCAAGTTCATCAACAGTATTCGAAACTGTAGGGAATCCACANCCATCTTTTGCAACCCTTAGTGGTTCCCAATCTGGTTTGCNCATATAGTCACGAAGAACATCGAGATATTTTGTGAACCANGGGGAACTCGGAAGTGTATATCCTGCCCTATTCATGCCCATTTTTCTCATTCCATTCAGAATTGCTGCATGCTCACCAGAGCAGGTGTGAAACCATCTTCGAGGCCTTCTAACCTGTCTTCCAAATTGGATTAAAGGAACATCCAATGGACATTGCATTAATCCCCATTCAGATTCTGANAGAAGAGATTGAGCTGCAGCCACNTGTTCAGTATCACCATTGTGGGAAGAACAGGCAATTGCTTTCTGAGTCCAGTCTAAATCATCAAGAACATCTACGAANGGCTTCATCATNAGNGGNTTCATCATTGATCTTCCGTATACCAATACATTACCTCCAAATGAATGGATAACTTCGTTTCCATGAACCCANGCCACGGCTCCATGAATTGTATTTTCTGATACATCGAGNCGTCTAAAATCAACCAAAGGTTCCCATTCAACATCTCGTCCNGTTGNNATTCCTTCATGNGATTCTCCAAGTGGATTNGATGGATAAACACCTGAACCTGGTCTTCCAGGGGATACCGATGAAGGACGTTTTTGATTACTCATTGTAATTCACTCTCCACCAAAGGTTTCACTTTACTCATGAATGCCTCCATATTTCTGATTACTCTCGCTGAATCATGATTAAAGAAGTCAAACCAACACATNATTCGATCNTCATGATTAAATCTCTCTATGATTTGTTTTGCCACTTCTTCAGCATTTCCAATTACTGCATTATCTGTTGCTCGTTCNACTTTATGAGGGTCTATGGTCCCATCAAGTGCGGACCAATACGATCTNAGAGCAGCATCTGCTTCCTTCTTTGCAGTAGACGATCTTTGTTCTGGATNCAANTGTTCTTCTTCGTTAAGGAAGATCATTAGAGTTCTAGGCATCATTCGNCGTTCCCATTTNNCACCATCAGGGTGATAATTCTCTTCCATTCTTTGATGAGTTGCTTCGATTACTTCAGGAGGNGTGATACTTAGGTTGAAAACTTGAACNGGCATGAACTGATTTGCAAAAATTTGGGTATCCTGATCATGAGAACCAAGAACTAGATTCAATTTNTCNCTNGGCCAATTTTTNGGNATAATTTTCAGTNTCTCAAANGCNTATCTTCNNGCAATTTGAACTTCANTTGGTAGAGTTGGTAAATTGTATTCATTCTTTGCAGNGGATTGGACTGNTNCCCAATCTTCTTNNGTTCTGAANTCTTCTAANCGTAGAATTGTTGGTTGAAGATCTTCGGAAGAAATAGCCTCACCTCGCAGCAATCGGAGAAGAATTTCAGTTGCTTCTCTGAAAATTCGATTCCTTAATACTGGCCATGCAGCAGATTCNACTGCATTCCTTGGGACGATTCCATATGGCCTTGCCATAAACTCAAAACGGCCTGAACTAAAACCNATATGCACTCTTCGTTCATCGTTTTGAAGACCTATTAGTTGGCATAAATTTCCTATTCGTTCTGCAGTTGTAATTGGTCCACCATTTGCAAGTATGCTCAATACTGCACTCCCNACATCGATATTTTTTGTNCGAGAGAAAGTTGCCCCAGCAAGTTGGAAAAANTCAGTACATAACCCAATTTCTCCCGGAAAATGAGGTACCACTGGTTTCAGGTTTGATTTTTGTTCTTCAGTAGAAAGATGTGCTTGAGCAATCCATGCAATACCGAATCCTTGTCGGTCNGCAGCCTCAACTTGTTCGAAGTAGTTACGCATCATAGTTTGTTCATCAGGCATGTGNCCAGAAGCATCAGGCGTCTGGCTGATAGAGAGAAATATATCNAACTCCATCGTTTCTCACAGTAGCCCCTTACTCTTCATGGTTCGTGCCCATTTTCTTGTGAATCTAGTGAGTCTACCATNGCATCTAATCTNATTCGCAATGCATCTGGAACTGGTTTTTCGAGATGAATGAATAATACGACAGCTGCTTGGAGATTTTCCAATTCNANTGCAATATCTTGAGTTAAATGTCCTAAGTCTGCTANTCCCCAGTGAGCAACAATCTGTGTNGNNGAATCTTCAGCATGTCTCTNCCNATTTCTAGNGAATTTTCTAANCTTGTTNTNGCTTCNTCAAGNCGATTTAATTGAATCAATGCATGACTTGAAAGAGACATAGCATGGGCGCAATCCAACATTTGTTCTACAGATTCATATGTTTCAGCAGCNCGATCAAAGAATCCNAGCGCATCTTCAAATTCTGCTTGATCCATTGAAACTTCACCTAAGCTATGTAGGCTGTTTGCAGCCCCAATGAAATCTCCTGTNGATTCTTTGGAACCTAAACTTCTGACAAATGAGTCTCTGGCTCGAANAATATCTCCTATTGCTCGATAATGTATTCCTTCCAATTGNTCAATATTNCCAATTAATCGTACATCGTTCAATTCTTCTGCCGCAATTCGAGCATCTTGTAGGGCTCCTAATAGTCCGGCATCTAGGTGAACAGTTTCTTCTTCAAGATGTGCTTCTTCGATTCGTTGAAGTGCATCNGTGAGTTTTACCCTNGCAATAAGGAATANTGNCCAAGCCCNNGCTTCCANATTTTCTTCTTTTTCAGCCTTANCTAGGCCNGCTAATGCNAATCTCTCACAAATNTCCATTCTTTCCAAATCTAATGCCATTTCTGNTAGTGCNAGTAATGTTCCTAGTAGAAACACTATCTTCAATTCCTTCACCGTTCGCTATGGCTTGGAGCAAGGAGGCCGCAGCTTCTGGAGTCAGAGTTTCTTCCATTTAATCTCCTCAAATTGATCGCATTCTGCCACCATCGACAGCCAAACTTACTCCTCGAATTCCGCCNGATTGAGGTAGGCAAAGGAAAGTAATTGCTGAAGCAGTTTCCATCGGGTCAATTAGTCTTGCAATAGGCACTTGTGACATCCATTCTTTTTGGATTTCTTCTATGCTNTTNCCAGTCTTTTCATGTATGGATGAAGCCAGCGAATTTAGNCGATCTGTATCTGTAAATCCAGGNAGNATATTGTTGATTGTAACACAAGTGGGNAATTCTTGNTTGAGTGATTTTGCCCATGACGCCATTGCTCCTCTGAGTGTATTTGANAGGCCNATATTTGGGATTGGNTCACGCACTGAAGTTGAGATNATATTGACTATGCGNCCAATACCNGCATTTTCCATTGATGGAACTACCATCTGAGTGATTCGATGTGATGCATGTAAATGGCGCTTGAATGGAGCAATAAAATCGTCAATTTCATTGTTNAGAAGTGGACCNCCTGGAGGNCCTGCTGAATTATTGATTAAGATGTGGATTGCTCCATCATCTAATATTCCTGCAATANCATTCTCTACTGATGTTTGATCTTCTAAATCAACACTTAGAGAGCGCACACCTTCNATAATTGGTGCTGTTCTAGANANNCCAATCACTTCNGCNCCACANGAAGCAAGCATTTCAGCAGTTGCNCGGCCAATNCCNTTTGATGCNCCNCATACTACTGCCCTCATTCCATTCAATACATTAGATGCATACGGTATTTCCATCTTTTTCACCTCAGTCTACATAGTGTGCATATGTTTGTTCAGATAATTTTCGATACACCGTTTCCAAGATTTCTTCAGGTGCGTTTCGGAAGGTAGGCCATGGGCTTTCACCTTGTGGTTGGCGCATTTCAGACCACTTTCCTTCAACGTATGCCATCAGTGCTTCCTTCATTAGTACTCCTGCAAGAACAAGAGTTTCGTGACAAAGAATTTCATAAGTCATCCCTCTTTTTACTGGCACTTCTCTTTTGAGTAATATTTCCCCCGTGTCTATCCCATTATCACAAAAATGAGTTGTTGAACCAATCTTGATGTCATGATATACTGACCAAGCAGGTGATGCAGAACCTCTACAATCGGGTAGCAAACCGGGATGACTATTGATTACTCCATGTTTTGGATGTTCTAGAATTTCTCCCCGAATGATTCTCGTTCCTCCGAAAACGATTAGATCCAGGGGCATATTCTCAATTAGTGGCATGACATTTTCTGAATTGTGAATTGGTACAGTCTCATGTGGAACTTGAATGCCTTTTGACTCAAGTTGCTCCAATTGTTCTTTGATTGTAGGAGCTACAGGAAGCCCCTCAATTCGCTTGAGGAACTTTTCTCTTTCTTCATCACCTATAGCAGAATCTTCACTGATAATGATGGCCGGAATAAATCCTTGAGAGAGAATTTGACGTAACATCTCTCTTCCATATGGGTGCTCCTTGAGAAGAAGGTACGCGAATACAGGGTTGCCCATAGTGTTACACCATAGACAGTGGCCCTTCAACGCTCCCATCCTTCATCAAAAAAGATAAATCGTTTTTTTTCTAAAAACGAGACCTCATATGCTTTCGATATCACGGATATATTGAGTTAGTCTATGCAACGTCGTGCGGTAGTTCCCTCTCGTGTCAACATAATTGGAGAGCATACCGATTATGCAGGTGGACTTGCACTTCCATTTGCGATAGATTGTAATTTAACTTTAGAGGCAGTTGAAAGAGAGAAGGGATTTTCGGGAGATTCAATTGTAGTAGAACTTTGGAAATCAGCAGGCGGTTGGCCAGCAGATCTTTCAGTAACAAGTACAATTCCGATTGGAAAGGGAATGTCTTCTTCTGCAGCATTATGTCTTGCAATTGTCCTTTGTTCTAAGGGTCCATTGGATTCATTGGATGCTTCAAAAGAGGCTCAAAGAATTGAGCATGAAGTGTTGGGAACTCCGTGTGGGTTGCTTGATCAATTGGCAATGATGAATGCAAAAGAAGGGCATGCAAGTCTGATTGATTTCTCTGATCTTTCAGTAGAATTTGTACCAATCCCGCATGATTGGCGGTTTAAATTAGTAGATTCAAAAATCCAAAGAGAGTTATCATCAACACAATATGGGAAAGAAAATAGCTACTTACAACAACATGTAGAAGATGAGAATGCTCGAGTAAGAAGTGCAATTTCTTCTTCAGCTATTGATCTAGGAGAACTATTGAATCAATCTCATGCCTCTTTACGTTCATTAGGTGTTAGCCTTCCAGAGATGGATCAACTGGTAGAATCGATACAACAGGAAGATGGTGTCTTAGGAGCCAGAATGATGGGAGGGGGTTTTGGAGGCATGATTCTGGTTTTAGTTGAAGGAGAGGGGGTATTTCCAGAAATCCCTCTTGTCCAATCATCCGAGGCCGCCATTCTCGAAGAAATCTTCTAGTTTTTTGAGACGCTCAGGGGTACCCATATCCCAAAATTTTGTATTATCTATATGTGCAACAATTTGTCCAGAAAGTGTAGGGTAAACTGTTTCTTCCCAGCTCCATTTTCCCTCTTTTCCAAGGTTTTCAATCACTTCTTTGGTTACGATACTTGTTCCTGCTTCATATCCATTGAAATCCGCGCAGGGTTCTGATTTATTGTATGCGATTACTCTACCATTTCTATGTTTTAGATTCATGGAATCATGTGATTTTGTAACCGTAATTGTGAGCGGACTGTTTTCATTTTTGTGTGTCGAATATAGTGACGAGTAGTCGATAGGATGGTAATCGTCACCCCAAAGGAGAATGAATTCTTTTTCAAGATATTTTCTTGCATTCCAAAGCGCCCCCCCTGTTCCCAACGGTTCTGGTTCTTGGATAAATTGAATATTCATTTTATGTTCGAAGTTCTGAAACATTTCACCTAAATGCCCCGTTAAAACGAGTCCGTTTTCACAACCTTGTTCGTATGCCCAATCAAGAATATAGGTAAGAATTGGAGTGCCATTTACTTCAACAAGGGATTTTGGACTAAATTGAGTTTTTTCCCGTAATCTAGTGCCTAGCCCTCCTGCCAGAATGACTACTTGCGGCATCTCCATATTGTTGGTTTTCTCTATCTTACACTTCAACATTGACTGGAAATCAAAATAGGATGGTTGTTGTGAGCACCCTATGTCTCAACAGAAGAGGCCTTATTTGGTTGCATCAATCATTCTCAATATTCTTCTTGTAGGTCATTTTGGTTACGCCGTTTTCATTGAAGAAAATCCTCCTCCTGAAGTGATATACATCGATCGTTCAGTAGAGCCGTTAGAGCAGTTAGAAAGAGAAGATACGATTAGAATTGCTACATTTAATATCAAAATTTTTGGCCAAACAAAGATGGGTAAGCCAGATGTTGTTTCTGAATTAGTAAATATCTTTGATCGATATGATATGGTTTCAGTTCAGGAAATTAAGGATATTAATCAACAGGTTCCATACCAATTCTTGGATGAACTTCGAAACGGTTCCTCTAGCGAATGGAGTATGCAATTATCTGAACGAAGTGGCCAACAAGAAGACGATATAGGGGGGCAAGAGCAGTATGCGATTTATTATCGAAGTACGATAGTTGCGCCGACTGGCAATGGCTCACTTCACAATGACACTTTGTTGGATGAATTCCAGAGAGAACCATTCATCACTGAATTTTCAGCTATTACAAAAAATGGAGTAACTTCTGATTTTAAATTCACAATAGTTTCGCTTCATACTTCTCCCACGGTTGCGGTGGGAGAATTGAATGCTTTAGCAAATCTTTCTGCCAATTTACCTCCCGAATTAAATTTGATTCTAATGGGTGATTTCAATGCAGATTGTGATTATGCGGCCCTGTACGAATTAGATTTATTATCGATTAGAAATGAAAATCACACTTGGATTGTTCCTGATAATGCTGATACCACAGTTTCAGCCACTCGATGTGCATATGATCGAATTATTTTGGATGAAGATGTTGCGAGGTCATATACTGGTTGGTGGGGTATAGATCGAGAAATGAGTGGTGGAAATGTATCTGATCATTACCCTGTTTGGTTTGAACTTCGTCGCCCGAATTAATGTTGAAAAATTTGGTAGGATGGCGGAAGAATCGCATCAAAAATCTAGGAATTGAATATTGAGTGCTCGTGCCGGGATTTGAACCCGGGTCGACGGAATGAAAACCCGCCATGATGGACCGAGCTACACTACACGAGCGATAAGCAGCCGAGAGTAGTCATGCACAAGAATCAATCGGATGGATTTGCATCTAAATTTTCATCTAGAAGCCCTTCCCACCATCGGAAAAGTGGGATAACAATAATTGTTCCAATAATTGCAATTGCAGAAAATGTCCAAATGTTCAACGCACTCAATATCTCTTCACCATATACTCCAATTGCCATGGCTGGAACGCCAAATCGAACACCTCTCCCGAGTATCCCTGCTGCAATGAAAAGTCGTAANTCCATATCNCCCATNCCTGCAATCCATCCAAACACNTTGTACGGAATTGGTGAGACTGCNGCGATGAAGATNCCACCAGCNCCATATCTTTCAGTCAAAACTTCTAGACGNCGAATTGTATCANTNGATGCAAANCGTTCAATNANTGGTTTTCCTGCACGTACACCTATCCAATAACCAANANCNGCTCCCGCTACAGANGAAGANGTTGCAACGANGGTNAANAGAAGNCTTCCGTATAATGTCTGATCAGCAATTANCATTGGCCANAAAAGAGTTTCAGGAGGTATTGGATTGATAATTGCCTCAGAGAAAATTAGAATTNCTAATCCAATNAGGCCAAATCCNTCGAGAAATTGTACCACCGGGTCCAAGAAACTCAGGATTNCCATATTGGTGGGGTAGGGGCAATAGCAATGAATTTGATGTGAAGATGATACATTCTTCGGCCGGATGTATCAAGAGGGAAGTNAGCCCGTGGGGNCACATGGTCGGCGCAGCTAGAGTCTTAGACACAGGTGCATTACTGCATCTNCCGCCCAATCGCCTTTCAGGTGGACTTGTTGCAAATAGTCAGAGGGATGAGATTGCCCGAGTGGATAAGGACCGCTCTCTNTTGATTGAGGGAATACGACTTCATTGGCGNGCNCCNTCTGANGAAGCCCTTGAAAGAGCACGTGAAGCAGCANAGGAAACTGGAGANATTTCNGGATTGTCTGCTGTNGANATGGATGTNTTGGCAATCGCTNTAGANCATCGAGCNATTATTGTTACNGATGATCACAGAATACAGAATGTCGCTGGCCGTTTTGGTGTAGGTTGGCANCCNGTNATGAATGAAGGNATCAAAGANCANTGGGAATGGNTNNTNGNNTGNAAGGGATGTAAGAANNTNNNNCCTCCNCCNGANAATGTTTCTCGNTGGCGCAGAACNTANGGNNCATGNGCTGATTGTGGTNNNAAACTCAAACTCAAGAGAGGCGGGACTTGAGATTATTCTGACTCNTCAAGTTCTTTCTTGATATCCTCAGAAGTCTTNCCATCCACCTCTANTCCTTTGCTTTTTGCTTCTTCAGCCAATGCTACTGAATCNGTCATGCCCCCTCTTTCTAGATCTTCTTCTGTTGAATTGGATACATCGCCTTCGACAAGTCCCTTGTTGAATTCNGATTTAGCCTGNCCCAAAGANCTAGCAAGTTTAGGNAGTTGAGATGGNCCAAACAAGATTAGGAATAGTCCTACAAGTATTGCTCCTTCCATCGGNCCTAGTCCTGCCATGGTGCAACCACNCTCCTCATCATTCAAAGACAATTCTAGTGTTTTANCACTTCTGAATCTATTNTCATCCTCCTGAAACAGGTGGGAGTAGGGCAATTTCAGCACCATCGTGTAGAACNGTATNGAGTGGANAAAATTCTCCATNAATAGCGGCCNTNAGTCCCGTTTTTANCCAATTTTCTATNCCTAATAATTGTATGATNNTCTCTATNGTNGATTTTGTNACTACTGTTAATTCAAGNGTTTCAGTTTCCACATGTTCTCTNANGGGGCCGAAGAACAAAATGGTGACCTTCCATGCCTTGATGGTGTCTTCCATGNNNGNCNCATAATCTNCCNATATTTCACGCCTCGGAATAGGTNTTATCANGCTCCGATTCATATNGAATAATATGGGGGCGATGCTAACTGCCAAGGGACTTTGGAAAGTATACCCTATGGGNGAGTCAGAAGTTTCAGCACTTCGCGGNGTATCATTAGAAATTCTTTCNGGTGAAATGNTGGCAATTACTGGTCCATCTGGAAGTGGAAAGACGACNCTTTTGAATTGTCTNTCAACGCTAGATNTNGTTAGTAGTGGNGNAATTCATTTTGAAGGAATGGANATTTCNTCAATTTCAGATTCTGAGAGGACAAAAATNAGGGGNGAAAGAATGGGNTTTATTTTTCAACAGTATCAATTATTGCCAGTTCTAAGTGCAGTAGAAAATGTAGAACTTCCGTTATTNCTCNTNAATACTCCAGCGGATGAAGCNAGAATGAAGGCNATGGAAGCCTTGTCTNTGATGGGTTTGTCTAATAGATNCAGTCACAAACCNTCTGAACTCTCTGGNGGGCAACAACAGAGNGTNGCCATTGCNCGNGCTATTGTGCATAGNCCCTCGATATTATTTGCAGATGAACCAACAGGNAATCTNGATTCAGATACGTCNGANNCNGTAATGCGAGCATTGGAAGAACTAAATCATAAACANGGGATTACATTGGTTGTTGTNACTCACGATNATNCNGTATCAAATNGGTGTGGAAGAGTATTGGAAATTAAAGATGGANTTCTANCNNAAACTACTGTTGAAGAGGAGTGAGGACTTTGTCCCGTAGAGTANTTTCTCCTCTATTNTTNCTTGATTTCTTATTGTTCGTATCTTTATTTTCTTTCACNTTTTGGAAGAGTTCNGCAATTTGGCATTGGTTTGTATCAGTNTGCGGATTNATNTTNNTACATTTTCTNTCAAGAGTGTTGTTTTCTCCTAGGGTTANAATGCTTAGTAAACTGGCGATTAGAGATACNAATCGTAGAAAAACGAGTTCAGCATTGTTGTTTTTTGGTCTAATGTTATCTTCNGCTGTAGTCTCTAGTTCNTTGATAGTAGGTGATAGNTTTGACGCTACACTTGAAGATCGTTTNGTTTCTAGTTTAGGNGAAGTTGATTGGACAGTTGAAGGACTNGATCCNCTCACTTCGGCCCCTCTTTTGATGAATCAGACGCGATNGATGATTGCCCTGAATGAATTAATCGNAGAAGATGAAATAGATGGTATTGGAGTTGAATTGCATCAAAGTGGAACTGGNATNTCACCCGATGGTAGTAAAGTGAATCCGAATGTAATCTGGCTTGCCCCCGATANCAATTTACGAACAAATACTCCTTGGTCTGANCCAATAGGNTCTCCAGAAGTAACGTGGTCTCAGATTGGAGGCAATTCTGTTGATGGATTTGAATGGGCCTTAGTAAATACGGCNTTAGCGAAATCATTGGATTTACAGGTNGCNGANTCGTTTACATTATCTTGGTCTGAATTNCTTAATGATGAGACAATTAGGAAAGAACACACATTCCANGTTCAATCTATAATAGAGTCAGATGGATTAGGTTGGGAGAACGCAAATCAACCTATTTTGATTACNTCACTTGAGAGGNGCCAAACNATTCAAAACAAGGAGGGNTTTNTCTCAAGAGCAGTAATTTCTGGAAACGGTGATGTTTTCACTGGCCATCTTAATCCAAGTNTCNAAGATAAGATAGAGGATGCTTTTGCAAATTCTATGATTGCATCCGACGCNGGATTTCATTGGAATAATTTGGTTCCTGGTGAAATTGCATCTTTAACAAGATCAAGNGGAGGTGGGCTATTGTCNTCAGGAGATGTATCTGGCATCAATTCTGCATTGAAAATCATCGGTCATGATTCAGATGCCNGCTCTTTTCTTTTGACTCCGATTTCAGGAATTTGGAATAACGATGNAAAAATTACTTCATTGGATGGTGAAGCAGTTATCGGGATAAATTCGGATGCAAGCGGGACAACAATAGTGACTGATNCGGGTGTTTTTTTAACACCTAGAAACGGCCCCCTNTCCGAATTTTTTATCGCAGATATACTNGATGTAGCATTTGACGANTCGGTNATTTATGTGTTGACTAAGGATGAGTTNATNTTAGTTGACNCGANATCNATGGNCACCTCAACAATAGCAGAAAATACATTCGATTTGTCCCGAATNTCAATTTCTGATTCAACTCTTTTTGCAATTTCTGGGATTCAAAATAATGGCANATTTTTCAAAATGAATTTGACTTCTAATCAATTCACTTTCGTAGCTGATGAAGTAGAATTTGATGAAGTAGAATTTGATGGAGAAGNAATCGGCGCAGANATATATTCTGATNCTCATTCCGTTGTAATCNTATTTCAAACACTATTCAATAGTCAATTNTGTTGGATTAACGTTGACGTCCCTNATTGCTTTGATGTAGGNGAATCAAACATTGCTTTTGTCCATCAGAATGAGATTTTCATTGGTAGTTCTTCTTCAATAAAATGGTGGAATGGTAGCGGATTCCAAGAAGTTTTCATTCCCGAATCATCAGTNTTGGGGGCTAACGAAGGAGGNTTAATTCTACATGGAAAAGAATCCGTTCTTGTTTGGTCNCCTATTTTGTTTACCTTTGTTGAAGATTTACCTNTCCCTTTAGGGGCNGATGGNAGAGCATTTTCAGAATGGGNTGGAGTTACCTATTCTTCTACTTCATATGGAGTAGTAATCATTGAACTTGGAGGAAATACTACTTCNCGGATTTTTTCAACATTTGATGTAGGGCTTGGAATTNATCTNCCNCCATTTTTCCTTGCTATGGAGGGNGACATCACNTCNCATCTTATTGGCGAGAATGATACGATTCGACTTAGATCTCAATTAGAGTTTTCAAATCACAATGNTTCCTATTTTCTTGGTAGGAATATGGATGATGATTTCAGAATGCAAGTCGANATTCATCCNGAGGGCGTAAATATTGACGAATTTCTTTTGATGGATTCAGATCTNAATATGATTAGTCCAGCGATAATTGGGACAATGTCCATGGATATTGCTGCTGAACTGTTGGGNGGCANCCCTCGTAGGAGTATGATTTTGGTCGAGATCCCTCAAAATGAATCAAATGCAACAATTGTAATNCAGGCATTAGAAGATTGGGCAAATCGAAGAGCAGACATTTTGTCNTCATCTGCTTCACTGAATGATGTTAAANCAGAATCCATTGAATCCATTGAAGGCGCTGGCTCTTCATTTTCTACTTTGTTTTTGATTTTTGGAGCCTTTTTAGTCATGGCAGGTCTTCTTCTGATTGTCAATCTATGGACAATGGCTACAGAAGATCGTAGNCANCAATTCGGTTTACTTCGCGCAATAGGTGCTTCNAGCAATGATGTTGAATGGCTACTCAGAATTGAAGGTGTNATCTTGTCTTTGCCGGGATGCATATTTGGNTCGATACTTGGATTAGGTATTGCGGGGTTGTTAATGGGNGGATTAGGCGCNTTTTTTGAGGCTACTTTTGGTGTTGGCTTNAGTTTTGCATGGACTACCAATTCACTAATTATCGGTGCAATGAGTGGCTTCTTACTATCTGCAATAACTCTGAGGATTTCTTCTTTTGTATTATCTAGACGAAATTCAATATCGAGTCTTAGAGGCTTATCTTCGAATTTTTCTACAGTCAGATTTTGGAGCTTAATCGCATCAATTTTCTTAATTGTTGGAGCCTTTGTTTCTTTAATTATGAGTTTTGTTTTAGATGAAATTTCAACAGGAATAGGTTATTCGTTGAGAATTTCGGGAATATCGATTCTTTTGTTATCATTGATCTTACCTGTTGAAGGAATTTTTAGGAAAATGTTGCCGAAAAGGCCTAGAATACTAGGAGTTGAACAATCTAGAAACGGAGTTGCTTGGCTTTTTTCCTAGACATTGATGGGTACTTTGATGATCGTATCTTGCTTGTTTTTCTCAAGCGGTTCTCAGTCGACCGATCTCTCTTTGATTATTTCAGGAGTTTTCTTACTTGTGGCAGGAGTATTGATTGGGTCTAGTTTAGGGCCTTTTTTAGCGCGAAGGGCGTTGAGAGAGATAGCGAAATCAAAACCGAAAATGTCTGCAATTTTCTCACTTTCAATTGCTTATCCTCAATCGAGACCATTCCGTACAGCAGCTTCTATGGCGATGTACAGCATTGTTTTATTTGCATTAATCGCATTATCTGGTTACAGTACTCTTTTTGCAAGCTTTGTTTCTGATTTGGGAGAAAATTCTCGGGGTGAATATGACCTAATTATGACTAGTTCTGGTCAAGAATTGGACATCTCTCCCTTATTCGAATGGAGTGATGATGATCTTGAAAGAAATGGAATTGAATCATTCACTATCATGGATGTGGGCCTGTGTATAATTAGAGGGAATGATACAAATTCGACATATTCTACATTGAGGGGAGTGCCGTTGAGTTTTCTAGAAGTAGGTGCATTACCATTGTCTGAATGGGATTCTTCATTGGGTGATTCAGCAGTTGATGTTTGGGTAGAAGTTCTTTCAAATCCTAATTTGGCGATTGTGGATGCTTCTATTGGCATGGAATCGTATTCGTTGTTGGGGTCATTACCTGCAGAAGGCAAGGGTTTGTCACCTGGTTCAACTATCGAGATTCGAGATCCTTTGCGGCCCATGGTCCAAACCAATCTTCGTGTTGCGGGTGTATTGACTGAAGACGCATCATTGCTTTTGCAGGGCGTGTTGGTATCTTCCAGTGCATTCTCTTCATTAGCTGAATCATCGAATAGTATGGGGTGGATCGCGCTTTATGAGGAAGTAGATGTAAGTGCAGTCGCATCAAATCTTCAGTTAGAATTTGGCCCAGAAGGAGCAAATGTCCTTGTAGTGGACGAATTATTTGACCAAATCCGTATCATTCTAGTTTCATTGTTGGGATTACTTCGTGTATTTTTAGCCCTGGGTCTTTTCATTGGTGTTTCTGGTTTAGCAGTAGTTACAGCTCGCAGTATTAATGAAAGAAAACAACAGATTGGCGTTATTCGTGCAATTGGAATGCAAAGCAAACAAGTGGCTAATTCCATATTGATTGAAGTTGGTTGGATTAGTGGGATTGGAGTAATAAATGGCTTTCTGGCCGGTTTAACGTTTCATTACCTTCTTTTCAAGACATATATCGAAAATGAGGGCATCAGTTTCGTTGTCCCTTGGACAGAGTTCTTATTCATCATTTTATTATCACTTTTCATGACCTTGTTAGCCGTTTTACCAATTGTTAAAAATGGTTCATCAGTTTCCCCAACCCAAGCAATGAGGCATTAATGAACTGATTAATTTGTTAACAAATCAAATGCACTAATCCCGCTAACGTGTATTTTTTCACCCTCATTTTCTAACATTTTACCCCAATTGTATATATAGAGATGATTTTCGTAAGCGGCAGTGACCGACTGGAGGTCATGACCATGAAGAAGACGCTATCGTTGATTATGATTGCAATGATGATTGCCAGCGTGATGCTTTACATCGCGCCGGAAGAATTGAACGCCGAACTAGCACAGTCCGATGCCGGACGTGCTGCAGGAGATGAGATCAAACTGCACGATGTGACCTCTCCACGAGAGTCCTATACGGACGCATTCTCTGGAGAGGTTCGGAACCAGATAGATGCTGGAACCGGTGTGCCGTTTGTCGTCGTCGTTAAGAACGACGGCACTAACGACATCCTGAACTTGAATGTAAGAGTTCAAGTTATGTCTGGGACAGGAGCTGCACAACAGACCATCCTAGATGTTACCGATCAGGTAATTTGTCCTGCTATCGCTGGATGTCCGTATGCGAACTTGACTGCAGGAGATTATCTTGCTAATGGAGCATACACCGTAAAGTCAGCCAGTGGCGCAGATTTGTTGTGGAGTCCGAGTATTGCGGGCACATACACTGTCAAGGTATCTCTTGAAGGATATGGGGACCAAGACACAGATCTCACAAACAACGAATTAACTTATTCAGTTTCAGTAGTAGATTGGAATGATATCGAGGTAGAAATTTGTTGGTTAGATGGCAATCCAAGCGATTCGGCCACTACATGTTATACTGATGATGCGGCAGCAGAGAGACAGACAGTTCAAGCTGGTTCTTCTTCACCATTTAGAATCTCAATGACTCCTGGCGGCAGCGTTGCAGATTGGGAAGCACGAACAGTCACAGTTTCCGTCGCTTTCGGCGGTAATTACGATGGTGATATGTCCACAATTGACGATGGAACTGGAAACCAGGTCACAATCAGTTCCATTAGTGGCTCTACATCATATGTTCTAGGAACAGCCACAGATGTTGAGGTATGGCGAAACGTGTCTGATGTCGAACAGACTTCAGACAACGGAGCGTACCCAAACCCTTGCGCAGCGAACGATAACCCTTGCACCCAGTCACGCAATATCGCTTCCAATGGTACATCTTACACAATTGATGGGTGGATGACTCCAGATACTTCCACTACATCCGGATATTCAGCATTCAACGTGGATGCTCAATTCGATAGCCTTGTGATTTACACCGGTGAATCTCTAGACGAGAGTGGTGGAGGACAAGGCGGAACTGGACAGAACCAAAGTGGAAGCCAAGGTGGAGAAACCACAATTAATTTCGAATCAACTGTCGAAAATGATGCACGTGCTGGAAATAACTTTGATTCCATTCAAGGTACATTCGGTGTTTTCCATAACATACGTATGGAATCCTTGACTATTGGTGATGATGGCATCTTTGGTGGTATTGTAAACGTCGGACAACAGTGGGTAAGAGGAACAGTCGTTCACGATGGTAGTGATCGAACAAACACTTACGATTGGAGTATGACCTTTGAAGTTGAGTCTTCAGATGGCTCAACTCAGACTTACACTGCAGACAACTGTACTGATCAGCCCGGATACGATGCAGCACCACACAAGTTACTCGGAGAGGATGCTTCTGGAAACGATGGCGCTGCAATTGAAGGAGTTGCTTGTGTACAGGTAATGATTCTGCCAGGTGATCAGGTAATTCGTGCTACAGCCAATTTCCTAGCAAGTGGTTTGACCGAATTAACCAATTCTGATAACCTCAAAGCTACACAAGTAGAAGGAATCAACGATATCCCGAACGTGGATATTCGTGTTGGTGATTTGACTAACGATCCTCCTGTGGTTGGTGACGCTCTCTCATTCGAAGCTCGTGCTTCAGACACAGAGACTGAAGATCCCTCCATGCTCTTTTACACATGGGAAATTTCTGGTGGACTACGTCAGTCTACAGATTCTGATTCCTGCCAATCAGGGCCTAATATGGTAATGTGTATGATGCCATTTACAGATACTCTCTGGCTTGGATCTAACGTGGTAAAGGTCACAGTCTGTGATTCATTTAACGCGTGTGCTACTGATACTGAGGTAATCACGATGTGGAACATGTTGGTGGCAAGTGGTGGAGACACCAATCCTGCTTGGGCAGTTGACTACAGTCTTACTTTCAACGGTGGATTAGGGCACAATCTCAGTTTCGTAACTGGAGATGCAATTGAAGATGCTACTCTTGGTTCATTGAGTGGCTTGTACGACTCAGTCGTAGCATTCGATGTTTCAGAGGGTCTAGGGCCAGATGGTAACTCAACTCCTTACTTGGACTTCAGTCCTGCTGATGTAGCAGGCGAGACACTATCGGTGACCTTTGAAGGCGATGTTGCAAATGATTACACGCTCTGGTTTGCCGGGTCAACAGGTTGGATAGAGATGTCCACCACTAAGACTGCTGCTGAAGGCGGTGGGGTAGTTCTAAGTTGGTCACAACCAGGAGATATTGGGAATCTAAGAAAGACCAGTTACGGTGTATTCCAAGCATCTGCAGATAGTGGTACACCTCCAGCAACTGGAGTTCAGTGCGATGGAGTAACTCTTGGTGCTGCAGGTCAGATGACCATTAAGTGGACTTATGAAGACGAATCTCTATTGAATGAAGTAGAAGATCGCCCGAAAATCTACGTTAATGATGAATACGACAAGACAATGCCTTCTGTTTCAGATAAGTCAACCACAATTACTGGTGCTCACGGAACATCTTACAAGGTGACCGTCAAGCTCGAGAACGGCAATGGTGCAAACAGCGTCATGTGCACTCATAACGCAATTGTTGCTGATGGTGCTGTGGATCCGTCTCCAGTACTTTCTGGAATGACTGTCACAGTCTCTGCATCTGATATTTCGCTGAATTGGGAAGCAACAGATGCTGGAGATGTAGATCATTGGAATGTTTGCTGGGCCGCATCTTTCCAGTTCGATGCATCTGCCTTCGATGGCCTTCAATGCCAAGAAATGAGTGATGCAGCAACATCATTGACTCTTTCCAAGGAGATTGTTTGTGGTGGAACTTGTAATGCCATATACTATTTCGCAGCAGCAGGTGTTGATGCGAATGGCAACGCAGATAGTTCAGACGCTCAAGCATCTTATGACCTTTCAGAAGTTATTGTTGACCCGGGTGTAACCCCTGGTGAGGCAAACGAGGATGTTGATGCAGGAATTGATCAAACCGCCATGATGATGATTGTTGGCGTAGTAGTGATTGCTGTAATAGCTGGCGCAGTCATCTTGACTCGCGGTGGCGGCGAAGGCGACGACGAGTTCGATTACTGATTGTTCTTGTTATCGGATTGGCTGCATTTATGCAGCCAATCCCTCGCTTTTGTTACTTTTTGACAATGCATTTGTTATTGTTTTTTGTTGATGTCACAGCCATGTTTTTCTGTATTCCGTGCACGTCTCCATGATTCTAAGCTCCTTTGAAACTGTTTTTCATAGATTTCTGTTGTTACAAATTTAGTGTACTATTCGGGGAGATCGAAATTTTCATATCTTCAATTCTGAACTCAAATGAGGGTTTTTCACTACAGAGTAAAACAAAACGCACCCATATGGTTATAGGGAAAATAGAGCCTCATGCGGTGTGCATACAGTGGGGTATGTAAAATGATGACGAAGAAAAACATGACTGCAAGCATAGGATGGCTAGTACTAACGCTATTGATGCTAGGAATGAGTTGGAGCGCCGCAGTGTCCCCTGCCACCGAT
>PBDV01000021.1 GCA_002718215.1 Methanobacteriota archaeon | reverse complement strand
TGATGAAGAAGATGAAGAAGATGAAGAAGATGAAGAAGAAATTCTCATCGGAACTGAAGATTTTGATGACCAAATGGAAAACTTTGGAGTCTCAGAAGATTCGATTGAAGATGATTGGGAAACTGGATTGGAAGAAGCAGAAAGCCAGATTCGTTCAATTGAAGAACAATACGAACAGGAAATGGCCTCTCTAGACGAAGAAGATGAAGAAGAAGTAGTATCTACCACATTACAGAATCAATTAGAAGCCGGTAGAGACATTGATTCGTTCCTAGAGAAGAAAGGCAAGAGACGTGCTTTGAAAGATGAAGATGTTGAATTAAGTGCCAGTGATGCGAATATTCGTGAGGACTTATTCGAATTAACTGGTGAAGAAGGAGTTCTACCTGGTGATAAAGTAGTATTCGACGAATTAAGCGATCCTTCAGCACAAGTAGGTAGCGAATTGGTTCTTGATAAGACAAGTGATTTCAGTTCTCTTTCATCCGAAGCCGGACATACTGAAGGAATAGCAGAGAAGATGGAATTGGATGAGTTAGAAGAAGTCGAAGAACAACCCAAAAAGAGACGTAGCATTAGAAGAAAGAATAAGGAGGCAGATTCCGAAGAGTCGCAGGATTGAACTCCTCAACCCCTANGTNNTTCGTAGACTGCCTGAGTGATGACAGAGNGGGTCNGAGCNNNGCNTTGACGAACCCTATGAGTGCAGACAGGCGAAAAAGGAGTGAATAATAATGCGAAATNNNGCCTCTATAAATCGAGGAGTAGCACTTGCATTATTGCTCACTCTAACCATGTTGAGTCCTGGTTGTCTATCTCTTCTTACNATGAGAGAAATGATGGAGGACATGAGAGAACCACCCAAGCGTCTTGAAGTTCCTACTCCAGTTGGATGGGACTATACTTTTGATACCGAGGACTTTGAGTCAACACAATACTCGAATGAATCTGATTTTACNATCGATCCAACTGTAAGTGAATTTGAGGTCTTCTTTGATGCTTCTATTGGAGATGCNCTTTCAGATACTTTGAATGAAACATTTCCTGGATTAATTGAAGAGGTCGGTGCTCGTTATGTTGAAGTTTCGATATGGGAACCAGGGGAGTATCCTTCAGGAACTCCTTTCCTGACTCAGAGAGCAACAGAAAATTATGAGTTTACTGAGAGATATGTCAATGAAGATTCATCACCATTGGTGGATGGAGAATGGGTTTTGAGTGTGGAAGCCCAAGGAATTGGAATTGAAGCTCCGATAGATGTGCTTTCAGTTTACGATTCATTTTCAGTTTATGTGACAGTGATTCGTCCATGTGAAAGGTTTGCAGAAATTCATGAACCGGGTGAATGCACGAATCTCATTGACCTTCANGGATAGTAAGTCGNTCTGGACATTCTTGTCTTCGGCTACATGATTCACATTTCCCTGGTCGTTCATGATCTCGTTTAGCNCCCCCTTCCACACTGATTCGTTGAATATCTTGAATCACAGAGAATAAGTTCTCTCTTTCCTGTTGATTCCATTCNATTGCATATACTGTNTCTGAACCATATCGGAGAAATCCGAAAGGTGGAGGCGAACCTGTTAATGATTCGAGTAGGTGAAGATATGCTAGAATCTGAAAACGATGACTCTTATGTGGATTATTTGGTACCCGNCCTGTTTTCAATTCAACCGGAATCAAATCCNCTCCAATTTTTGTAATTTGGTCAGGCCTTCCTCGTANCCCAGTAATTTCATCTTCGAGTAGAATTGCATCTCCTCCATCACTATATTGGATGTCACCTAATTCTAAGAGNCCCCCTTCCTTGTCTTTCTCTTTGATTCGTTTATCAGCTGATAATGCAGCCTGTAACCTAGTNGTTGCNAAAAGGGTCCAAACTAGGGCCAGTACAAGTAGTAAGAATGTGGCTAAACTTCTGTTTTGGGCGAAAGTTAGTGCGACNCCNTGAAGACTCAAAGCAATTGCAGAGAACAGTAAAAGGGCTTCAGGTCTACTGAAAGAGAACCATTCTCCTTCACCTAAGTTCCATTTTATTTCTAGAGATNTNAAATCTTCATTGATCCCAGTATTTTCATTGGGTTTCGTCATGAATTCATCGTTCAAACCCATCCATTTTCTCCANGGAAGAATCAGAAGAACAATNGCTAGAATTAACCAAACTAAGGCCAAGAGCACCAAAAATTGACCAATCATTGTAGCTAGTTGNGTATCGATTANACCATCTTGNACAAAATAGAATGCGGCTGTATCTGCTGCAAGAGTTAATACAACTGCAAACCACCATGACCAAATTACAATATTTCGAGTAAATGCATTCTGTGCTTCAACTTTCTCAACGACCATCTGNTGCATTCGNTCATGTTCTTCNATCCCACGTTGGACTTCNTCTCCTTGCGCGCTNAATCCTCCNACCGACATTCTCCAACTCATTGGACAGTAAACAAATCGTTCAATNTCTGAAGCNGANATNTTGAGCGCCTTGCCTTCAGNGTCTACCCAGAANCCATTNGGNCCTTCAGTCCCCTTTTTCAGAGGACTTCTAAGGTCGCTGGAGGCGTCCATAGANTGCCCAAATCACACAACATTCAAAGGAGTTGGGGCGNNAAAAATGNNGATTTCAATTTCCTTAGTTTAGCGAAGTGGTTATGAATGGGAGGCAGGTGGCCACGACGCTGGTAATGATGANTGACGTAGAGTACCTCCTTCCGTTGGAAACCTATCANCAACATTTCGTGCACATTGGTACNCAACAGAGCAGTGCTCATATGGTGCCATTTTTGGAGGAACAAAAGCAGGAAGGTACTGGCCTTTATCTNATCAATCTGGATGANACCAATAAGCGATTTTCTACAGTTTCCAACTTTCTTAGTANATTCAAGCCAGANAACATCTTGGTTGTTAGCGCTAGGCAATACGGGCAACGCCCNGCTCGAAGATTCGCTCAGGCAATTGGTGCGAGACACATCGTTGGCCGTTTCATTCCAGGAACATTGACAAATCCTCGNCTNCGTAGCTATATTGAGCCNGAGGTNATCATAGTCACAGATCCACAAGCAGATCAGCAAGCATTGTCTGAAGCAGTAAATTCNGGTCTTCCNGTAGTTGGAATATGCGATGCTAACAACACGCTTCGATTTGTAGATCTCGTTCTTCCTGCGAANAACAAGGGTCGTCGAAGTCTTGCTTTGGTCTATTGGCTATTAGCTCGTGAGATTGTGAAAGCACAGGGACGTGTTACAGATGATCAATGGGCTGTNGCTGAGAATGTTGAGGACTGGGAGTCCTCATTCTGAGTGCTTGATTCGCGTCAGAGTCAAAACCAATCACTTCTGAGGTTGAACAATGGAACCAGTTCCTCTGTACCTTGCCCCAATGGCGGGAGTAACTGATCTTCCATTTCGTTTGTTGGCNAGAGAATGTGGTGCAGACTTTACTGTGACTGAATTTACTGCAGCTGCNGGATTGAATAGAGACGATGCACGAAGTTGGCGACGTTTGGAATCAGATCCTCGAGAATCTCCATTNATTCCTCAGATATTTGGAGGTGTAGAGGAAGAAATGGTCGGAACCACACGTGCTCTTTCTTCTGTTGCAGATATTATTGATTTGAANTTTGGTTGCCCTGCACCAAAGGTCTGTAGGAATTCAGCTGGAGCAGCACTTCTTGGAGACCCAGATCGNTTGGTAAAAATGGTACGAGCATGCATTGAAGCTAGTGATGTTCCTGTAAGCGTGAAGGTTCGATTAGGAACTGGTTCGGGACCCAATACTGCTCATTCAATTGCNCGTCGATTGCAGGATGAAGGGGTTCTGAGAATNGCAGTTCATGGGAGAACACTGCGNCAAAGGTATGCNGGNGAAGCAGATTGGGAAGAAATTGGAGCTATGGTTCGAGACCTTTCAATTCCGGTTGTAGCCAATGGNGANGTTAAAGATGCAGAAAGTGCNTTTCGATGTCTTACAGTTACTGGTGCNGCGGGTCTAATGATTGGAAGAGCGGCTATTGGNNCTCCAGATATTTTTCATAAAATTAAGGAAGGACTGGGATGGTCTTCAAGACCACCNCCATGGGGGGAAGAGGTATACAACCTCCCTCCAAATAGTAGNGATGCAGCAATNAAATTGTGGTGTTGGAATCGATATTGTGANTTGGCCGAAGAGACCAATGCAGGTAGGCGTAATACTCACCTNAAACGCCATGCAATCTCATTCACNAAGGGGTTAGAAGGAGCTAGTGATATGAGAGTACGATTNCATCGGACACAAGGACCGGATGAATTGATTCAATCAGTATCTGATTTCTTAGAATCATCAATCCAATCAAAAGAAATNGTCATGTGATTTGATCGAATTTGTTTGCAATCATTCGGAGACGTTCTAGGATTCTATCAACTCTCGAAATAAGTCTTGAAATGACTGCTTCNGAATNAATTCCAGTTAATCGGTAACCATACGGGACCCTTCCACCCAATGTGTTTACGAGTAAGCATTTAGTTTCAAGATCAAGATGATTGAGATTTTTTTCTACTCGTTCAGTAGTCAATTTTTCTTGTTTCAAATCATTGATAATTTCATCCGCAATNNCTTCATCAATTCTGCCAAGTCCTCCCCGTCCTCTAATCCAGCGTTCTCCTCGTTGAGCCCATTGATGGGTTAAACCAATGAAAAGNTTGTGAGGAATTCGATCTTCAAGCAATACCCGTTCTACCAACAGAGCAGCCCTAAATCGATCTAGAATGCCCAATACTCTCGTTCTNGATTCACNNGTCTCATCCATTAATGAGTCTGCAGTTAGGGGCATTTNAGCAGCCCCTANCAATGTGAATAATTTGAGTGCAAGGTCATCCCCCTCCTTGCCTCTATCACCTGAAAATCCTAAATCTCTCAATAGTGAAAACATTGCNTCTTGATTTTCTACAGGNCCTTGTTCAGAAATAACGATTCTAAATGGAATATCTTCTCCACCNCTCTGTAGAGAATCAATTTTCATTCTGGTTTCTGAAGGNGAAATCACATCTTCTAGTANTGTTAGTCGTTGCTTCAAAATCAATTGAGCTTGAACAGCAATCAATTCAATTGCAGCAGACAAAGAACCATTTCTGATGATNTGCCTTTTCCATCTCCCTTCAGTTACAGTTGCGAGTAGCCCACAAGAACGCAATTTTACCAATTGATGATGAAGGGCAGTTGAACTAATGCCACTAGCATCAATCATTTCTTGACTATCCCATCCACGCAAGGGNTCTCTAAGCAACTGATCTCTCATTAATGCATGAATTGAACCTCGTGTTTCATCCACACCATCAGCGTAGTTTCTTCTTCGAACTAGCCCCATAGAATCCAATATCCAGGCAAGNAAAACATCNGGGTCTTCACTACCAACTGGAACGGGATGNTCCTGAAGGCGAAGTACGAACATGGAACTCGTCGGAAAGTTCAGGCTCAAGAGTATTCGGACTAATATCGAATAAATTTGGCTAATTTATTGTCGGTTCATATCGTCCAACCAGTCGTAATCGATTCCACCGTCACGAAGTCCAGAAAGATGTGGAGCGAGAGTAAGTTCTGATGAGTGCAGAATTCCTCTTCGACGAAGTACAGTGACTGCAGAATGNACNGANGCNCTCGAACGGCCCAANTCCCTCGCCATTTGCGCTTGAGATTTTGGNAAATCNTCTCTAGANAATCTNCCTACAATTAATTTCTGAACNGTGGATAGACCCACTGGCATCATTGCAGCTGCATGTTCATCTCCACCTACTGTAACTCCCGACATTATTTCCATCTGAGCAGGCGCTCCAGCGTAATGACACGAACGTCCGTTCACATGAACCACGGTCACAGAATGACTTGCAATCAACACATCAAGATGATGGCGCAAAGTCCCATTTGCTGCATTTAGTTCACGCTGTAATTCACGATATGGAAGACCTGGTTTTCGATCTAAGAGACTGAGGATTCTAGTTCTCAAAGGATGCTCCCAACTATCACTCGCAGAACTAATTGTTCCACTAGTTGCGAATCCATTCATGGACCCAAAACCCACCAAACCACCAGCAATTCCCAGCAATCCACCAAGGACCCATGGGTGCCTTCTGTGCCACTGTTGGAGTAGGGGCATGACTCACTATAGTCATTGAACCATCTTCAAAGCATTGGTTCGATGTTCATACATTTGCTTCAACAGCACCATTTCGGATTTTCATATAAGCCACCAATGGACCTAATAATCGGCCACACACCATTCCATGTTCTGTTAATCGATATGAAACTCTCACTGGAGGACCATCTACAACTCGTCGTTCAACCAAACCAGATTCTGTGCATGATCTGAGTTTGTCGGACAGAGTTCGGCTACTAATTCCATTTAGTAGATGTCTTAATTCATTGAATCTGCGTTCGCCTGCGACATAAAGAGCAGCCAGAATTTCAATGGTCCATCTTGAACCAAACACCTCTAACGCTTCAACACCAGCTTGTACTTCCCATGCAATATCATGAGTTTCGTTATCAGAATATGACTCCAATGAATTACGAATTTTAGTCCCCATCTCGCGAACAGTTTTAATCGACCTTTCGATGTCTTTCAAATCGCCTCTGCTTACTTTCATTGGTGGCTCAACCATGGTGTTCCTAAAACAACTTAGTGTATTAATTGCACCCTAGTAGTTTCACGAATACTCATACTTTGATATAGGTCCGGGTACTAGTATTATATGGGGAAAACAATGGATAGATACCTAGTAGATTGGATGGATGATTGGAGTGAGAAACTCACAATGAAAGAAGAGAATGATGGGAGATTGTTCAGCAAGATTTTGAGGTGGTAATAAGATGAATAAATATCTTGAATTATATTTGCGATCTATTAGCAATTGGCGATCTCCTTGGTATATTCCACCACCAAAGGAATTCTAACATTATTCGTTGGTATATGTTGGTCTTCTACCTTGAATAAGTGACGAGAGCCCTTCATATGCATCTTTAGTTGCAAAGATGCCTTCTAGATTCTGTAATTCAGCAGCTAATCCTTCTTCCAGATTTGTGGAGGATGCGACATCAATTAGTTCGCTAGCCATTCGTAAGGCAATAGGAGCTGTTCGTGAAATTTGTTTAATTTGGCGAATTGCGTATGAATCATCATCGTTGAATCCTTCTGGAGTTTGACCGACGATAATTGATCCCATATTTTCATCTGAATAGAATTCTACAGCGGCTTGTACTGCTTCAGACATTCGAACTGGGGCTCCCGTGTATTTGTTCGATGGTTTACCATTTTCTGCAATGGAATCCACAGTAGCATCGACGTCAGCGGGTTCGACAAGATGGGTAAGTAAACCAAGGTCTGCTGCAAGTTTTGGACCAATCCAGTTGCCCGCTAAAATCGCCCATCGTGCCGCATTCACTCCACAAATTCTAGTGGTTCTTTGAGTTCCTCCAAGTCCTGGATAAATTCCAATACTGGTTTCAGGGAATCTGAATTGAGTTCTGCGAGTTCCAATTCTGTAATCACAGGAAAGAGCTAATTCTAGGCCTCCTCCTAAAGCCAAACCTGTGGTCAAAGCAATCGTAGTTTTCGAACTGTTTTCTAGTTTAGAGAGAACATCGTGACCATCTGCCGTGAAGTCGTAGATTTTGGGAAATGCATTTTCATCGAGACGATCAACAAAGAATTTCACATCTGCTCCTGCAACGAAAGCCTTCCCCGCTCCCTCAAGAACGATGGTATGGATTGTCGAATCATCATTTAGGTTGTCGAGTAGAGCACCCAATTGAGCTACCACTGTTTCATTTAGAGCATTCATGGCTTCTGGACGATTGATATTGATTGTAGCAATTCCATTCTTGATTTCAGCATCTACGAATTCAAACACCCATGGATTGCCTGTTTGCCCCTTTACTTGAAGGAATTCAGGAAGTTTGAATCCAGTTCCTTCACCCTGTAAATCAGTATATCCTTGTGCCATTCTGTATGCTTCATCTACTCCAAATTCATTCATCAATTCAAATGGCCCCTTTGCCCATCTAAGTCCAACTTTTGCACCTCTGTCTACATCTTCCATTGAACAAATTTCTTCTTCAACAATTTGTGAAGCAACAGCAAATACAACTCCAAGAAGACGCTCTCGAATGGTTTTGGCTGTTTCATCATCACAATCAACATCTTCTCCAATCGTCCACATTTCATTAGCTGCAACAAGATCTCGTAGATTTTGAGCACCAGTATATCTTGAAGTATCCAATTGCTGAGCTAGGTAATCAGTAGAATGTAGAGCAATAGGAGGGCCAGTCAAATTCATCAGTGCAAAAGGCCCCATCCCTATACTAAATGCCTCACAAGCAACACTGTCTATTTGTGCAGGTGTTGCATGTCCTTCTTCGTATAGCAGACATGCTTCGTTCAACCAAGGAACAAAGAATCTGTTGACCACAAATCCTGGTCGATCTTTGCAAACAATGACTACCTTTCCGAGTTGTTTGCAATACTGGACAACACGAGCAATTGTGTCTTCAGACGAATCTTCTGCAGGGATTACTTCTACCAATCTGTTTTTTGCGGGGTGGTAAAAGAAGTGCATCCAACAAAACGATCTGGTCTAGTGGTTGCTTTGGATAATTCATTGACACTGAGAGAGGAAGTGTTTGATGCAAGAATGGTTTCAGGACCACAGTTTTCATCTAGAATTTGGAAAACATCAGCCTTTACGTTAAAGTCTTCAAAAACTGCTTCTATGACTAAATCGGTGGTTGAATCAACATTTTCAACTCCAATTACTCCCGTAATTCTTGATTTAATTTCTTCAACTTGCGATTCAGAAAAGATTCGTCTTTCAATAGCTTCATCGAGAAAATCCTTGATTATTTTTTGTCATCTTTCTACCCATTGTTCTTCTCTGTCTACCATTTGTACTTGGAACATTTCTTGTGCAGTTTTCTGTGCAATTCCGCTTCCCATGTTTCCAGCACCTACGATGGCGACCGACTCAATTGGTTGGGGCATGAAACAAACGAATCACATTCCGTCCATGAATGCAACGGCCAACATCAATTCAACATGAACAGGAAAAACGAAACATGATAACCATTAATCCAAATTACGAATCATGTTGACCTCGCGTGCCCTCTTCATGGTCGGGCTCTTATGTTTGGCTGCATATGTACCATTTACAGAGGCTCAATCAAATGGCAATTCAGGCAATTCTTGTGGTTGTCACGGCAATAACCCCTCAAGTTCTACAACTGTTTCCCTTAGTGGCCAACCGTCTTCTTATGTCCCCAGTCAAACCTATTCACTAACAGTAACAGTATCTTCTAGTTCTATTTCAGGTAATAGTGGTGGATTCTCTCTTGGTGCAAATGCGGGGAGTTTCTCTAACCCTGGTGTAAATGCTCAATTGGATAGTGGAAAAGTGACTCATTCAAACAAGAATGCTAGAACTTGGACAGTGGATTGGACAGCCCCTTCGTTAGGAACCGGAACAGTAAGTTTCAGTGCAGTAGGAAATGCAGTGAATAATAACTATGGTACTTCAGGTGACGCATGGAATTCGGCAACATTTTCTGTCCCCGAGCAACCGCCTCAGAATCAACCTCCATCAGTAACTAATTTGGTGATTAGTCCTTCAAATCCAACAACAACTGATTCTCTTAGTTTGACGTATACATATAGTGATCCGGATGGAGATTCAGAATCAGGTACTACAATTAGATGGAGTCAAAATTCCTCAGTTGTTAATGCATTAGATGACTCTACTTCTGTTTCTTCTTCTTTCCTTACCAAGGGGCAGATGTGGACAGTTACAGTTACTCCTTCAGATGGTACTGATACAGGTTCATCTGTTACCTCCACTTCGGTTACAATTCAAAATACACCACCTGTAGCAAATGGACTTTCGATATCTCCAACTGATCCCACTGAACAGGATGATATCACTATGTCTTATTCTTACTCGGATGCAGATTTAGATACTGAATCTGGAACAGTAATTCAATGGTATCTAGATGGATCCCGAATTGCTGAATTTGATGGAGCATCATCCATATCTAAAGTTTCAACAAGATCTGGAGATGTATGGGAGGTTAGAGTAACTCCATCAGATGGCGAAGATTCTGGAACAATGGTCTCTTCGAGCATTCAAATTGGTAGTTCCAATAATGCTCCAACAATTCAATCGTTGTCCATTGAGCCAACATCTCCCTTATCTACGGATAATCTCAACATGTCTTTTTCATTCGATGACTTAGATGGAGACCAATCAACAGAAGTACAGATTCAATGGAAGAAAGATGGGGCCCATGTTCCACAATATGATGGTGAATCCATTCTTCCTTTTTCTGCTACATTGAAGGGAGAAACATGGTCAGTGAATGTTCGAGCAAGTGATGGAATTGAATTCTCTCCGTGGGCAGAATCAGCACCAAGAATGATTGGAAATGCTCCGCCTGTTCTTGAATCTCTCAATTTAACACCAGTTCAACCAACGAGTTCTGATGATCTTCTGATTGGTTATGAATGGTCAGATCCTGATGGTGATGCTCTTGCATTGGTTCATGTCCATTGGCATATCGATGGACAACATGTTTCCTCATATGATGATCTAGTATTGATTGAAGCGGGGCAAATTACACGCGGTCAAGTTTGGCATGCAGAGATAGTGTTGGAAGATGTGGATGGTGCAATGAGTACCGACCATGAAAATCCATCATTGGATCACATTACTACATCTGTAACAATTGGAAATTCAAATCCATTTGTAGTGGTAGATTTCCTCGGAGACGGAGAAGAAAATTATGCTTTGAATCCATTGCAGGTTTCCATCAATTCTTCTGATATTGATTCTGATGTGTTGGAAATCTCATCTATATGGTATCGTGATGGGTTCAGGGTTGGCGCATTGGATAACCAAAGCATCGTCCCCATTGAATGGTTAGGGGTCGGCCAAGTTTGGTCAGTTTCAGTTTCTGCAGATGATGGATATTCGGGTTTAACATCAGTTTCTAGTTCGTCAATCACAATAGGGAATTTAGCTCCAACAGCCGCATTCGTAATCTCAGATTCTGTAATGACTGACTCTCTAACGGTTCTTGATGCTACATCATCAATTGATTCTGATGGGAGTATTGTGGCATGGTTTTGGACTATTGGAGAGCAGTCATACACTGGAGAAACAATATCTCATGTATTCCAATCTGGAAACTCTGAGGTAAATCTAACAGTTCTCGATGAATATGGTGGAATTGATTCATTGGTCGTGAATGTAAATGCAAATCCTGGTCCAATTATCGCTGATTTGGTTATTGTTCGAGATCAATCATTTATTGACATATCATGGTCATGGTCTGGAGAAGAAACCGAATTCTATGTTTGGCGTTCATCAACTCCATTATTGGATAGGGAAGACCTTTCTTCGGCTTCATTGATTTCTACTACAAATAATACAGAGTTCCAGGATCCGATTTTCCTTGCAGGCACTCATTATTACACGGTTACAGTTGATGTAGATGGCGTTGAAAATCAACTTATATCGACAGAAAATTTGGGTTCTATTGAACTTACAACTGAAGATATTGTGATTGAAGAAGTGGAAGAAAGTTCAGTGGCTTCAATTCTAATAATTAGTTGGATTATAATTTCTTTATTGGTTTCAGTAGGAATTGGTTTCAGGAGGCGATTTTGATGCGACTTCTTAATCGTCTACTGATTCTAGGTGTTCTGATTTGTTTGATTTCATCCCCCGTAATGGAAGCGAATCCAGGGGGCAATGGAGATGGTACTCGAGATTTTGCATGTGGGGGTGCATGTCATGGTGATCCCGACATTGCCCAGCCTTCATCTGCAATTATCTCAGTCAGTGCAGATAGAGATTCTACCTATGCAGGTGGTCCTTTGACGATTACTGCAGAAATTTCAGGAATGGAACTTTCCGAACGCAGGTTGGTTGGGATTTTTCTTACCACTGGTACATTTGGCGTAGATGATTCTCCAGATCATTCAGGATGGATAGTAATTTCAGATGCAAATGGCGGGACATCCAATTATGTTGAAATGCACGTACTTGATTCTGCAGCCGAAGTTTCTGCTTCATGGTCACTAATTGCACCGTCCGCTGAAGGTTCTACTACATTCCATATTGGTATTCATCATGGTGGAGAGGGGGCAGCTCGATTAGCAGACACTAGTGATGATGGAGGAATTTCGATTACTGTAGGCCCGATTCCTGAAAATTTCCCTCAGTTATCCGATTGGACTCCAGTAACGCAGAGAGATATTGGTGAAATTACCAATCTTCAAGCCAATATTGTTAACGTAACAGCAGTGCAATTAGAGTGGCAAATTTCTGGAGACAATACAATTTATTCAACAACCGCAGAAAGCACTTCAAATGGTTGGGAAGCAAGTTTACCGGCTGCCTTAGCCGAAGGCTCTCTTGAATATAGGTGGAGATTATCGAATCAAGATTTTGAAACTACCAGTGCATGGACTACATTGTCATCGGATAGTTCCAGTTCAGTGGACGTTAATCCAGCAAGATTGTTGATGTTGTCTCTTGCAATGATCACTGCTGCATTGCTAATCTCTCTGCAACGATTTATGGCAAGTAATCTAGTTTCTTCAGAATCCGACATATCGCAAAATGAATCGAACAAAGACCGTACTTTCGAATCGCCTTTGTATGGTCTTAGCATGGATGATCCACGACGTCCAGTAGGGTGGACAGATGAACAGTGGATGCATTACGGCAATGAATATGTTCAGCGAATTGGGGGTGAAAATTGATGGTTTCTACGGCAGTTTTCCATGCCATTTCCACAGAGATGGTGGTTGGCTCATTTGCTATTGCTGCTCTTGGTACGATAACATGTGCATTAGCAACACTTGTTCCAGCAATCAATGAAAAAATTCCTTCACACCTTCATTCTCATTTAGATTCCGCTGCATATGTGGCATCGATTTTTGGATTATTGATGGTACCTCTAGCTATTGTGACTGGTTATCTCACCTCTGAATCCATGGGCGGACAAAGTGGAATGTCCCTAAACAAGATGATTTTTAGTGGTCTTTGTATTGGTTTCTGGAGTGGCGTAATTTCTGGTCGTCGTCTTTGCGGTTATCGATTATGGGAGCATCGTGGTCTTGCAATTGTCCAAGGGTGTTCTGCGTTAGCAGGATTTGGAACCACAGTAATTCTCGGTTCTATTGGAGGTGAATTGGGCCGTGGTGAAACAGCTCTAGATTTATTGCCGTTTGACTTGGGAATCTATACTCCTCCTTCAATAGGAATTGTTCCAGCATTGGTTCTTTTCCTATTCTCTGGATTAGCACTTGGTTCAGTATTATTTCTTCAATCTAGACCAGTCATTGAATGAGTTGATCAATTATTTTTCTTAGAGCAATGGCACGACCTCTAGGATTCAAATCTAATTCTCTAACGATGCTTCGTCCCTTTTCTGACCATCTAGTTCTATTTTCAAGAATTGCTGCTTCTTTCAATGCAATATGCCAATCGTTGTAGTCATCACGAGGTAACAACCGTCCTGATTCGCGATCAATAATTGTAGTAGGGAAACCACCTTCGTTTACCATTAATGCTGGTGTTCCTACTGCATGTGCTTCGGCAGGAGTTAATCCAAACGGTTCTTTGTGTGCCATTGAAATTACAGCAAGTGAGGATCGAATAAGTGAAACTAAAGATTCATGATCTAAGCGAGGAGAAATTTCGAATCCCACACCTAGTCTAATTGCATGCTCTTTCAATTGGGACAAATCAGTCTCAGTTCCCCCACCAACGTGAACTAGATTAATTCCAGTACCTGCAAGCATTGAGATGCATTCCCAGGTTCCTTTTACCCAACTAGCGTAACCAATCGAAACCACAAAATCTCCAGCAGTCACCTCTTCTTCCGAAGACCATTTTGATAAATCGACACATGGAAGTAGAACTCCCGCATCAATTCCATGGACTTCTTTGATTCTGTTTTTTATGTAATTTGAATTTCCACTAAAAATCGAATTGGAACGAGAAGCAATTCGATTGACGATTTTCAAATCCCTGTTTCTAGGAATTGTTAGAAGGAATCTGGTTAACCCAATTGGGCGAGGTTGTGTTCCATTGATGTTGGCCCACAAAACTGTCTCGCCATGAAGTCCACGATTTGGTTCTAGCATGTACACATGTATCGGTATTTTTTCTGAAATTATTGAAGCAACTTCAAGAGATCCAGCGCCTGAAATTAAGTGCACTGCATCAATTGATTCTAGAGCTTGTTTTAGTGTCCTTGCTCCTTTTCCAGAGTTGAGGAATTTTTTCCATGCCTTGGTTGATGATTTACTTGTGGTGGCCATGATTCTAGAAAATGCAGATGTGGATTCAGACCATTTTGATTCTGAGACGAATAGTGGAATTTCTAGTCTACTTGCTTCACTCTCTAATTCTGGATGTGAACTTAATGTTGCAATTCTCAGATTAAAGAACTCCTGCAAGGCTTCTAGTTGACGAACAATATCTCTTTCTGCTCCACCATATGTGGAGAAAGACCCCTTGATAATCAGGAGAGTGGGGCGCTCGCCGGATGTCTCCATGGGGTTTCTTCTCAATCATCGTGAATCAAGGTGGCGACCAAGCGTCAGGCTTGAAGGCAGATTCGTCGTGGAGGTGGTATGGGCAAGCGCGCACTTTTGGTAAGAGGCGGCAATTTGCCCATTTCCTCTGGCTTTGGACGCGCTCATGACACAACAGTTCAGAGATTGACTTCCGGCTCAGTCAATGGATGGGAAATCATTGGAGAAGTTGATCATCCAATTGATGATACTGGAGCAATAAATCGTCTTCGTCGAAGGTGGTTTTCTCATCCTAGTCGTGTACTGAGAATTGCAAATGAAAAGAGCCCAGATTTGATTCATATTACGGATCAAGAACAGGCTCATCTTGTTCCAAAGAACTCTACATGCCCCGTGGTTGTAACTGTTCACGATCTTTTCCTTTTTGATTCAAAGAAAATGAATACAAATTGGGGGGAAATAGAGATTGGAAATCTCAATCCAGGTATTTTCAGACGTATGGATTTACGGCGTTTGAAGAAAGGATTGCATCGAGCCAATCTAGCAATTTGTATTAGTCAAGCAACAGCAAAGCATCTTGCTACAATTATGCCTGATTTACCATCAGTAGTTGTTCCAAATAGTGTTGATGTAGAAAATAGAGACCCAAGAAAAAATTTGAGAACACGCCCTGATCTTTCTGAAGATTCACTTCATCTTCTGGTTGTTGGAAGTGAAGATCGTCGTAAAGCGATAGGATTTGTTCTAGATGTTATTGGAGAATTAGAAGATGAAATCAGGAACAGAATCGTTGTTCACAAAGTAGGCGCAGAATCAAATTCTCTTGCTGAAAAACGACTCAAAGAACATGCATCAAAATTGAATGTGAATTTGAGATGGCATGGAAAAGTTGAGGAAGAGAATTTGATCGCCTTAGAGCAGCATTGTGATGCTCTTCTTTTCCCTTCTGCAGCCGAAGGGTTCGGCTTCCCAGTAGTTGAAGCAATGGCTTCAGGATGCCCAGTTCTAGTGAATGATTTAGGGGCTCAGAACGAACATCCTCCTCAATCATGTATATTGCCTGCTTTCGACAAATCATCTTGGAAGGATGCTATTGTGAAATTGGATGAAGAACGAATAGCACGAGGCTCCTCTTTTAGGGCACCTAGGGTAGATTTGTTGGATGTAGCATCTGCTTACAGTAATACGATTATTGGACCTCAACATCAAATTGCATACGATACAGCAATCAGTTCTCATCAGTCTTGAAACATCTTATTTTTTACTTCAACGATTGAACATACGGTTATATTCTGAACATATGACCCTCGATACAGATGTTGCTAGTCGTAGACGACCTCAAGAAAGGTTTCGGTTTTGGTCGAAGACGACTAGAGGTTCTGAAAGGCATCAATCTTGAGATCAAAAAAGGAGAGTTGGTTGCTCTAATGGGTCCTTCAGGCTGTGGGAAATCTACACTTCTCAATATCATTGGAGGTTTGCTTGCTGGAGATTCTGGTTCAGTTCAGTTAAATGAATTCAATTATGGCACTAGAAATCCCGCTGGAAATGTGAAAATTCGACGGCATGGTGTGGGTTGGATTTTCCAAGATTTCCATCTTGTTGAGCATCTTTCAGCATTGGACAATGTTGCACTTGCTTTGGGCTTGTCTGGTGCGAGTGACTCAGAAGCGAACGAAAGGGCAGCAGAAGCATTGACTCGAGTTGGACTCGGAGATAGACTCGACCACATTCCAGACCAATTATCAGGAGGTCAAAGACAGAGAGTAGCAATAGCTAGAGCAGTTGCTGGTCGTCGACCTCTTTTGTTAGCAGATGAGCCTACTGGCAACCTGGATTCACGTTCAGGCGAAGGAATTCTGGAATTATTCCATGATTTATGTCACGATTCTGAAGATTCAATTTCTATTCTTATGGTGACCCACGATCCAGTTCTTGCATCCAAAGCAGATAGGATGTTACTTCTTCGTGATGGGGTAACTGCTGCATCTGATATTCGATCTGCTTGGGGAGATGAGATAATTGATTCAATTTCTGGAGATGAAGGAGGTGAAGAAGAATGAATGATAAAACCCGTTTACAGCGATTAAAAGATGGGGTTCTCGATCTTCCTTCCAATGCCAGAATGGCAGCAGAATCCGCCTGGAGAGGTAGGGAACGCGGTCTTGCAATTATTGCAGGAGTTTTTCTTGCATCTCTTGTAATCACAACTGTACTTGCATATGGAAATGGTTTGTCTCAAACATTCTTACAGTTCTCAATTGAGAACGATGTATATGATGCAAAAGTAGAGCAATTTTCTCCTCCGCCGGGTCCCGATGGAGATTTTGCAAATAGTACATTCACGAATGATACCTCGTTACTTGTCGAGGTATGCGAAGAACTTTCTTTGAAAGAAGAAATTGCGGATTGTACTTTGACCTTTGGAAGACAAGCCATAAGACAATCAGGGGTATTTGGAAATATAGAAGCATTTGATGCTGGTTATCTTTCGGTGGAATCAGCTAGTTCGAATAATTCATTGTTGGAAAATGAGTCATTTGATTTTCCTGAAGCAGATGCGAATGGTCCACCAGTTTTCACCAAGAGAATGTTGCGTCTTCTCGGTCCAGGTGCCTTTGATGGAGAATTAGCAGAGCGGCATAACAAACAGATGTTGAACGATATTCCGTGGCCATCTCACCAAGATATGATCGACAATAGAAGCGTAATATTGCCCGCTAGTATTGCGGGACCTTTAGGGATTCAAGTTAATGACACAATTGATTCGCTTGAGTTTGGTTACGTGTTGGATACAGCAGTTGATCCTGAGAAGATAGATCGAAGTGAATGTCCAGGTTTCGTTGAACGAACAGGTGGAGGATTACAACATTGTAGGTTAACTTTGACTGTTGAAAATCTAAATGTCTCTGGAATTTATGAAGATTGGCAATTTGGAAATCCGACATTTGGTTTCAATCCTGTTTTCATGACCTGGTCTATTCTTGATAACGAATCGATAACCACTCTGATGGATTCTGATCATGGTTATTTGGGGGTTGCAGTTGATCGAAGTCTTTTGCCTACATCCTCCACTTCTGATGCCGAGGATTGGCTAACTCGATTGAGTCAATCAATAATGTATGGAGAAGGATCTCTCAGTAGTGAACCAATGAATTATTCTGGAGGAATCCAATTATTTTGGTACGACACAATCTCTGGAACGATTACCTTCCTCGAGATATTCCTTGGATTAATTCAGACCTTTGATTATATTCTGATGATTCCAATCATCATCCTTTCTCTTGCTATTCTTGTGTATGGATTGGTTCTATCTCTGGAGCAGAGACGCCGAGAAATCGCTATTCATCGTACCATTGGCGGTTCAGCCGGCCAACTACAGAGTATGGTTCTACGTGAAGTACTTGTAATGAGTTCAGTGGCATGGTTCCTTGGATTTATTTTCGCTTTGCAAGCAGTAAGATTGGTTTTAGCAGCAGTCGGCTTCATGGAATTTGAAGAATTAGAATTTGATATTAGTGTAAAGCTTGGCCTTACATCCATTTTGTTTACAGCAGTATGTACTATTGGCGCTGCTCTATTGTTTGGCAATACTAGGACAAAGGATTTCCTTGAATTAGAAATTGATGAAGGAGTACGGAAGGTAGCAACTAGAAAGAAACCAAAAACTGTTCTTCATGTAATTATGTTCTTGATTGGTTTAATTGCAGTTATTGAGGCATGGATCGAGGATTCAACTGGAGAATCTGGTTTGATTGATAATTTCTTCATTGATGGTTTGATTGGTCTCTTTGGTCCTTTCTTGTTATGGATTGGAGGAGCACTTATTTTGGGAAGAATTGCTTCCTTAGGACCTCGTTTCTTCTCCCTAATGTTTGGATGGACTCCATTGTTGAAGGATATCCGTCGAGGTCTGAAGACCGGTGGAGGAGAGGGAATAGGTCGTTTGGCTACCATCATGGTTCTGACCCTTTCAATCGTAACTTTAGCAGCAGTACAGGGAGCAACCGGAACATTGGTCGATGAGCGAACTGCAGACGCGAATACAGGTTCAGTTCTTAGCATTCAGTTTGATGAATCAATGAATTCATCTCAAGCAGAATTTATCGTTCAGTCTGCAATAGAAGATATTGGATTAGATGTATCTACAATTCGAAGTACATCGGTTCCAACAGTAGCAGTTTCTACAACCGATGGCTCTTCAACGCTTGAAGCGTGGGTGGTTCTTGATGGGAATGAAAACGTCCTCCTATGGTCGGATCAATCAGTTCCCGGTGATGATATTCAAAATGTAGTAGATGGATGGGCCAATGGAGGTTTCACTGCAGGGGAATCTGCTAGTTTCAAACTTAGACTTCCTGATACTGTTAGAAGGGGATTAGGAGACACATTTGAGCCAACCTTCGAGGACAAGAATATCTCAGAACAAGTCGGTTTTATTTCCACTAGCGCTAGGCTCAATATTTCCTCTCCAAATCTTGATGATTTTATGTCTGAAGAAGCCCTAGCTCCTATCTTTGAAGAATATCCTTGGAGAGGAGATATGAGTCTTCTTGATTTGTCTGGAGCAGATCTTTCGAATCGAGATCTCCGGCGAACTAATTTTTCTCAATCGGTTCTTACTGGTGCCAATTTTAGCGGTTCTGATTTACAGAGATCCGTTTTCTTTTACACTGCATTTAATGGAGTAAATATGAGTGGAACAGATCTAACTGAAACCATCGTAATTGCTCCAGATAATTTTGGATTTGGGAATCCTCTGATGGGGGTTAATTTCAGTGGCGCTGATATGACCGGAATGTTTGGTATTGGGAATCTTTCTGGTCTTGAACTTGGAGACGCTATTTGTCCTGATGGTTCAGCAGCTAATGTTACTGGGTGTGAATCTGGATTTCTCATGATGCCTCCTGAACAGGTAATGAACATACTTTCAGAACAAACGACAATTTCTATAGAACAATCAGAATATAATGTTGAACTGAATCATCTTGGTCGTCATCGATATCTTCCAGGATTGCCATCTGCAGAGGCCGAAGATAAAATCATCATTGGAGAATCAACATATCGAAGTCTTACAGATATGGATTCAAACTCAACAATCAATTCTACTCAATGGTACATTTGGGTTGGTTCAGAAAATGAACATTTAGCAGATAGTGATGAAGATGCTCTAACAAATCTAAGGGTTCAGATTGAATCCAATGAATCAGTAACTGGGGTTTCAGATCTTACTTCTGCGAGAGAAGAAGTAGAGCGAAATGGTGGCTTAATCTTTGGAACACCGGGTTTACTCAGTCTTCAATTCGTTGTTGCAGCTATCGGTTCAGTAGCATCTGCTTTCGTTTTCCTCTCTCTTGTTCTTTCTCAGAGGAAGAAAGAGATGGCAATATTACAAGCGATAGGAGCAAGTCCAAGGCAAGTTATGCGTCTGGTTTTGTTTGAGATTCTAGCCATTGTTATTGCTAGTATGTTACTGGGTCTAGTTTTGGGTGCAGGTGTTGCCCAATCCTTCAATGGCTTCTTCTCAATATTTGGGTTTATTTTCCAAATATTTGGGGGTGCTTCAACCGTTATTGAACGTGAATTGATTTGGCCGTGGATTGATTTGGCAATGGTTAGTATTGCAGTCTTGGTAGCAGTTGTATTGGCATTGACATTGACTACTGCTAAGGCCTTAAGGTCTGATTTGGCGATTGTTTTGAAGGGGGAGTGATGATGAAGGAGAGAGATGAACCTAAATCTGACACTCCTGTCTTGGAGGCTAGAAATCTGTATCACGTCTACACTTCAAATGAAGAAGATGGGAACGTTGTTGCTCTTCGAGGCCTTTCTGTTTCAATCAAAGCTGGAGAAGCAGTTGCCGTTGTCGGTCCTTCAGGAAGTGGAAAGTCAACTTTGTTGAAGGCGTTAGGTGGTTTGATGAAGCCTAGTGCNGGGTCTGTNTATCTNAANGGACAGAATATGACTNGAATTACTGGANCAGATTTGGTTCGNCTTAGNCAGGAAACAGTNTCTTTCATCTTCCAAGAAGGNAACCTNTTGCCNGATCTNAATGCGNTAGACAATATNGCTCANCCATTGAGNCATGCTGGAGTTCGTGCCAAAGAAGCNAGNANGAGAGCAATGGAAATGTTGGAATCATTGGGNATNGGAGATCGAGCATCATCNTTGCCNCCTACNTTGTCTGGNGGNGAAGCNCAGAGAGTTGCNATTGGTAGAGCATTAATNACCAATCCAAANGTCATTCTTGCNGATGAACCTACAGGTGCTCTAGATCCAATTACTGGAAGGAGAATCATTGACTTGTTCCGTGAATTGAATNAAGAATCAGGTGTTGCATTCCTTATTGTAACTCATAGTCGGGAAATCTCATCTTTTGCTAATAGAGCATTGGAATTACGGGATGGANGATTTGTNGCNCAACATGGAAATGATGTNGATGACCTAGACCTTGCAGCTACACGAGAGTTATTGATTGACGATACTGGNACNCTTTCGATGCCTCCTGACATGTTAGCTACTNTTGGTGGNCCAGGNCGGTTTGAGATACAAGATATTGAGAGAGATTCNATTCGTATCGAGCGAGTNGATGAAGAAAAATTGGAGATNGATGAAGGAACCNAGATGATATTGGCTCCAGCGTGTCCTGCTTGTNCCCATGACTATGGAGACTCATCNGAAGAGGAATGTCCATCTTGCGGTTCNTCACGGCCTCTCGTNCCTTCNTCTTGATTCTCTCAATTCATCAACAAATTNGCCGCATCNTTTACGGCATTAATTCNNTNNGNATTNTTTATGCGCAATCCATTCGANAAATTGACGAATTGGAGTATNGATANACCAAAGTCTGCTGTAGCNGTATTTTTCACATTTATTNTGTTTCTNTCNATGTTTGTAGCGGGCCCNATTCCNGAATCATTGGGAGTNGGAATNGAATTTGATAATTCTGAGGATGCATTCTATCCAGACCGAAGAACAAATGAAGATGTCAATTTACTTTATGAAATTGAAGAAACATATACGGCATCAATCGANATNATACGTCTTCTAGTAGAATTTGAACAAGGNGATTTACTAGATTCATCAACATGGGANATGTTGGCAGAATTGGAAGCAGAGATGCANNANCATNCNGAATCTANTGNNCANNGNTTGGANATNGGNGCTGGNTCTNTNCTNGGTCCNGCNTCNGCAGCATATGGTTGGTCNNNNATGNTNGATCCAAATGATGCAACNTGGTTAGACCAAATTGATGAAGCATATATCTTGGTTTATTCTTCAAACGGAGANAACATTTCTTCCAATCTCCAATCTGCATTGAACNTCACTCTTGNNGCTCCAATGGAGATGCCAGTTGTGAATGCCTCTAATCTCCAAGAGTGGTCNCCNGCNGAAGATTGGTTGAGTCGNCTTGATNCTGGAGAGAATCGNACNNCTCGATTAGAGNCNACNATGGGNAGGGCTATGGGAATGNGCCAGATTACAGTTGGAAGNGGATTTGCNGGAGATGANCCACAATTGGCNGGCCAAATTGCAGCNCTTCANGGAGTNNTAGGAGGAGTNGTTGGATTTCATTCATCAGTGCAAGANATACCNTATCGTGATCTAATTATTGCATCNTTACCNTCAAAGGAATCTTCNGGTGATAGTTTTGTAGANATNCCNGATAATGAACGNTGGAATCGAACNGATTTAGTTTCCATTTCCATGTTTGTTGATACTGATTTGACTGCTTGGGGCGATGCNGAGGGATGGAATTCATCCGAAGTGAATGAAAATCAGTTACTTGCGACAAAAACAATNGATGCAGAGGTAGAAAATTGGACGTTAGAANTNGCAACTCAGGGCAACANCATTACTGGTTCTGATGCCAANGTAGCAGGNGTATCATTNGCNCATTTTGCGAATGCTCAGACGGCAAAAGTCGGCGCTGAGATNGGNCAATTGTTNGGNATGTCNGTNCTTCTTCTTACCATTATTTTGTTCACACAATTCAGAACTGGGAGAGATACTGCATTGGTGTTAGTAGCCACAATNCTAGGNATATTGGGAACCTATGGGATTAGTGGTATTCTGAATTTAACGTTNAATGCTGCAATGAATTCGATCCCAATTCTTCTAATTGCTATTGGAGTAGATTATGGGATACANGTGGTNGCTCGGTATCGNGAGATTCTCAGAGAAGAAGAAGAGAAGGANGATNTNGAACGAGAGACTCTACGAGATTTCCCTAAGGAAATANGAATTCANGCNATNNGAAGAGGAGCGATNTTTACTTCNGGTGCATTGTTGATTGCAATATTTACAGACATGGTTGGATTNCTTTCTTTCAGATTTTCAAGNCAGAAATTTCTCATTGACTTTGGAACTGTAATCGCAGTTGGTTTGTTNATGATTTACCTNCTTTCAATTACATTACTTCCTGCTCTGTTAACCTTGATGCCTCCAGCTAANCTTAGAATCAAGAAAGCCGCAAGAATCGCCCCNGGNCCAATTAGTCAACGNTTTGGAAACCTAACCTCAAAGCCATTCCAAGTACTTGTTGCAGCTCTAATTTTATCGATTCCAGTCGGNTATGGAATCACTTCATTGGAAGTTGGTTTTGATACGAGAGATCAATTGGACGAGAGTATTCCAGTTGTNGAGGATTTCTTGGTTCTTGCAGATCGTTACGAAGCATCTCCTGCTCCAATCTATGTGAGNTACATTCCTACTGATGATTTGTTTTCACCNNATGGTTGGGNAAATATCGATGAAATNGAGGAANCAGTTCGTTCCACGGAAGGNTCCTCAGATGTTTCGTCGNTACGTTCCACGTTGGAAACCACTGCNANTTCTAATCCAATTTTAGATGNAATTCTTCAGTCGTTATCAGAAGANCCAACCAATCAAAGTCATTGGGATTCTCTATCATCTTGGGTATTGACGAATGAAACGGGCAGAGAACTCACTGCTCGCTTTGTTCCTGATGATGGTGGACAAACAGTNATCCAATTTTCAGCAGCAACTCTGGATTGGAGTGATACTGTGGAATATGAGGGAAGGTTGACCTCAGCACTTGANGGGTTGGATACTGAAGGAGAAGTTGGAATTGCNGGTAGACCNCTAATTCTAGCNCAAGTAACTGAAGGCGTGGCGTCAGCNGCAGTAATGTCTACAGGAATTGTAGCAACGGTCATTCTAATCATGTTGGTTGGATTACAAATCGTTGAGCAAAGAGAGAGAAAGAGGGGNATGATTACTGGATTATTCATGTGGATACCTTTGGGAATGGTTGTGGTTTGGGTTTACGGANTAATGGGAATACTTGGTTACGAATTAAACGCACAGACAGTTACAATTGGTGCCTTGACTTTGGGATTAGGCGTGGATTATGCNGTTCACTATGCTCACAGATACGAAGAAGAGAGGCGAGCAGATCCAAGAAATACTCCGGATGTATGGGTTTCGAGGACTACTGTAACTACTGGTCGTGCCATGGCTGGAGCAGCAATNACTACTGCAGGTGGTTTTGCAGTACTCAATTTGTCTGGATTGGCCCCATTGAGNTTGTTTGGACAAGTNTTCCTNGTNGCGATTATTTTGGCATTGATATCTAGNCTAGTNNTACTNCCNGTTCTTTTCTCTCTNCGTCCAGGAGAACGAGATTTAGAAGAATCAGAAGAATCNGAATGAAATCAATCATCCAAATCCATGTCTAGAGCAAGTGATTGTTCCAGTTCTCTGATNCGATCTTGCATATCTGNAAGATCCTNTCCAGTAATCTTTCCACTCTTGACCTTCGCATNGAGTTCTTCAAGTTCAGCAGTGANCTTAGAATGCTCCTTGCGTAGTCTTGCTTCTTCGAGACGATATGCTGACACAGCACGCTGACGTCGAACTTCTTTGTCTTTCAATTTCTGTGCTGCAATCTCAGGGTCAGAGTGTAATTCTTGAGTTGGCAATTCAATTGCTGTTGGATATGGAATTACAATTCCTTCTTTCTCAAAGGCTCGATCCATTCTTTCAATCATGTAATCTCGAGTAACGATTTCATCGCTATAATCTCCAATCCATATGAATAGACGGAACACCTTGGAGAAATCACCTAGTTCAGTCATCATGACTCTTGGCCTTGGTTCTGAAAGAACATATTGACAGGAGCGAGCAATTCGCAGCATTACTTGTTTGACGTGAGCTGGATCTTCATCGTAGGCAACTCCGTAATCCATCTGAACGGAGATTCTCCTTGCAACTCCATCTCCTCCTCCACGTGCATAGTTGATCACGGTTGAATCAACTAGGCTGTTGTTTGGGATAACCACCAATTCTTCCTTGAGAGTAAGTAACTTGGTGGATAGAATTCCAATCGACATGACTGTTCCCATAACACCATCTACTCCGATTCTGTCTCCAACTTCAAAGGGACGATCCAAAGCGAGCATGAACGAGTTAACGATGTTACCCAATGTTTGCTGAATTGCCAATCCAATAATTAGAGAGAATACAGCCAATGATGCGAGTACTCCAAACAATTCGATTCCTAACTCAGAAAGGGATAGATAGAGTCCACCGAACCAAATAACTGCTCTTAGTAGGAATACGAGTAGTGGATTTCCTCCTGATACAGTAACAGCGGATTGTTTCTGAAATCGATTGAGAAGTTCAGGTAGAATAAATTTCACTGTGACGCTTGCAAGAGTAGCTGCCAAAATGATGAACATTGAATTGAACAATGGCGCAGTAGTTTCTACGATACCTGGATTCGCTGCATCTATCCAATAAACTCCAATATTCGCTCCACCAATGATTGTGAAGATGTATATTCGAGTTCTCAAAGGTCCGAAAATTTTGTCGTCCCATGCAGCATCAGTTGCTGCAACAATCCCTTCCCATCGTCGAAGAATGAAATTCTTCTCAATCATTATCAGGATTGCAATTCCAATTATTGTTAGAACAACCTTTGTAATAATCGATGTCTGTGAGCCCGATTCCAACAGTTCATTGAATTGGTTCCATGCGTCGTTAACTTGAGTCATTATGTCCGCCACAGCGAGTCCTCCGGCCCTTTCCGAGAAGTGCTTATATTTGGCCCCTTCCGATAGAAAATGATTTTCAGAGGTGTGGATTTATGCGGTAGGCACATGAAATGTGGGCTCTTCCCAATGATTAGTGGGTGCCGAATTTCGTTGGATAGAGGCCTTGTGTCTAGCGGGAGTCATATTGGCTACAACATGGGTGGAAGTATCAATAGATGAAAAAGAAGATACTCTTCCTCCAGTAACTTCACTCGATGGCCAAATCTTGCTTTCCACTAGATCTGCAATGGATTCGCTAAATTTGGATTTGTTTGATATTGGTGCAAAGGCAACGTTCGATCTAGAAGTAATTTCTCTAGAACCTGCAAAATGTGCTGAATGTGACTACGAATTGGAGGGTAGACGCATCATAGGAAATGTCAACATCACGGAATTGATTGATGATCAAGGTAGATCGGGTCGAATTGAAGCTGAAATGGTGGTTGAACATATTGAAGAACGTGATTCAAACGGTTTTCTGTTGCAGGAATGGTTCCATTTGGATTGGAATGCCGGTTCATCATCATTCAATCAGTTAATCCACGTCGTTCATTCCTCCCCTCCATGGTTGGCTGACCAAGTAGGCGGATCATTTCTTGTTGATACAAGCACAGGGCAATCATCACGAACTGGCCCAAATCTATTCACAGAACAAATTTCAGAAGGTGTAGAATTGGTACGTGCATGTTTGCCTGATAGTTTTACTTGCAATGCTGTATCTTCATGGGATATTGAGATGAATGTGAATCGTGGAACCGTTGGTGATTCAATTGCTGTGGATGCGCCTCCAGAAAACATTGAGATTTCTATTCCAGAAGGTCTAGATGTTTCCGAATCTGGTTTGATTGGCTCTTGGTTTGACTTAACCGAATCTGATACAATTGCTAAATCATCATGTCTTCAAGACCCAGGAGACATTGTTGCTGCAGGAACTTGGACTCTAGATGGTTCAGGCTCTGCAATCCTCTCACCCCTTTCTTCCATTCTTTCGTCTGCTGATCTTCCTGTTTTACAAATTCAACTGGATGCAGGAACTCTTACTGTGTTGGAAGGTTCATCAGTAACTTGTTCACATTATTCTGCTGAAGACACAATTTCTCGAATTTCGGTAATTGAATATTAGATTCTAAATACCAAATTTTCGAATTGTGGGGATTACCTCCAAATAGGTACTCTATTTGTGGATAGTCATGAGAGCAGGCCACCGTATACCGATTTTACTGGTTCTTCTATTGATTGCAGCACCCGTTTCGGGGTTAATCGTTGCACCGAATGACACTTCATCTGATGGTTCAGATGTCCTACAGGTTGATGGTTTTGTGACCACAAAATTTGCTAGTGTTGGTACTGATGTATCCGTTTTAGCAAAAGTCCGTGGCGGTGGTTCAGATACTCTAGTAACTGCAGATATTTTGCATTTTAGAGAATTGGATCCTTTGGATACATTTAGCGGAACATCTCCTGCACATCCTCCAGTTGTGGTTGACACAATTGCTCTTCAGAGTGGAGGAGTTGACGAATTTGATCCATTATCTACTGTCTGGGAAGGAACTTACACCGTTCCTGTTACAGCCAGTGGAGGCGTTTACGCGGCCAGCATTACAGCGCAGAGTGGAAATCTAAGGGCAACCGATGATGTAATGCAATTGAGAGAATTATTTGGTGAAGAGGTTTCTACTGTTCTAAAGAGCATTGATGATACCTGGGATGTAGCAAATCCAACATCCCAAATTGCTGGTGAATTTACCAGTCTCCAAAACGTTGTGATGACAAATGGTGGTTGGACACAATTTGTTGATGACGCATGTCGAGGTTCAGGAGCTCTAGGAAGCCAAGCACTGTGGGATGATATGATTGATGCAGGATACAATCAGTACAACATGTCTGAAGGTGCTGCATTTTTGGAAGAGCTAATGAATTTCCTAGATTCTGATGATGCTGCTGCATCAATTGCCTTCAGTGTTGCTGTTTTGCTTTACTTGGATGAATTCCCAATCCCTCGTTCACTTGGTGATTTTGAAGACATTCCTCCTTACATCGCAGAGTTCGATTTGATTGAGAATTTCACACGATTTGAGGGTACAGGCGACTTTGAGGCAGCATATGATGCAATGACCGCTACTGGAGAATGGAATAACATCACAACTGCTCTAGACAATCTTGCCAACAACCAACGTCAGTTTGAATCCATTCAGACGTTGATGCGCAACATTGCAGTCCTATCGATTTCAGATCATCCGGAGGCCATTGCAGATGGTGTTGAGGCATTCATCGGTCCTCTTTTGGACGAGGATTTCGACAACATGACTGCATTCCAACGTTTCATCATTCGATTCTTTGAGATGGCGGACAAACTCGAGGAGACCGACATTATCGATACAAATGGGGACGAAATTCCCGACAGAATCACATGGCAATATGAGAAACTCATGGAAACCGCAGAAGGTCAGGCTTGGACTGCCAAGATGACTTCAGATTCATCGTACGTCAATTCAGCTTTCAATGAATTCAATTCATTGCCGGAGGATATTTTGGGCCATGTTGTTGACGCTGTAGAGAATCCTGCTTGGAACCAAACTGGCGAAGTTCTCGAGGATTTTGGAGAATGGTTGGAACACTTCTCTGGAGGTAACTTAGACCAAGGATGGAGTAGCAATGGTTACGATTACGAAAATCAGACCCATTATCCACCCGACGAGGAAATGCCAGAATTCATGACGTTTGAACACAATATGTTCGTTACACAAATTTACATTCAATTAGACATCCGAGACGAGGATGAAAATCATCCAGCATACTTCCGTTATGGCGTTACCGAATCCAACGGTCAAGAAAGATATACAGTCAAACTTGAAACACCTGAAGGGGGAGAAAACCCTGATGATGATTGGGGTATAAGATATGAGGGAATCTTAGAAATTCCAGTCTTTAGAGATCAGATGTGGGAGTTTGATGATATTTTCTCGGAGTTAAAAGATGACGGAATCTTATCCGATTCAAATGACGCGTTCTATATGGAAATGGCATTGCTATCTCAGTCAATGATTGTTCAAATGGGTGTCGAGAGCAATGACGAAATTTTCGTGGTTTCAGCATTGGGTGTTCTAGTTGACTCTCCTCAAAACGTATTGATGGGTGAGGATTTCACAGTTGAAGCTCAGGTATACAACGGCGTTGGCCCAGTAGAATCAGCGGATATCGAGGTTGCCGTACTCAGAGTATCGCCTCAAGCAGGTTTTGATTTCCTCAACGACAATGGAATTATCAGTTCCGAAGATGATGACGATGACGACGATGATGACGATGATGACGATGTCAAGTGGGACTCTTACTATGGCGGATATTGTGAATGGGAAGGAAACCCAGATGATGGATCAGACGTTTGGTCTTGTTGGGATGATGAATCAGCTGAATGGGACACATGGTGGTATTACTGTGAACTGCACGATGAGGACTGGCACTGCACTGACGACTACGGACAGAGTGAGGATTTTGAGAACTCTGCAGATGGAGACAGGTGGTCAAGTTCAGACGACGATGACAATCATGACCACGATGACGGTACATTCTATTGTGATAATGGAATGGAGATTTCTAGTTATGAACAATACAAAATCAATAACGAAGAGAACGATTGTGGGGATTGGTCAGATGAAACTGCATATGAGACATACTATCCTTGTGACGATGGAATTGATGGCGTCCGATTGTACCAAGTGAATGATGGACAAATTGACTGTGACGATGAATCAGATGAAGGAGTTACATGGTTCCATGGAGCTAACGTCATCATCGATACTAGATACGAATGTGAGGACGGTAGTCATGAAATCCATCCTTCTGATTTAAACAACGGTTATGAGGACTGTGATGATGCTTCTGATGAACAAGATGATGCCGAAAATAATCTTGATAAAATTGAGAATTTGACTGTTTCATTATATGGAGATGGAGTTTCTGATCAAGATGAAGATGGAACGAATGATCATTGCTACATGTTCGATGTGGATGTTTTCGACGGAGATGGAAACGAACTCTTCAATGATTACGTTATGATGTCATCTTGGGGTTCAGGAGAAGTCGATTTAGGTGCTTATGATGGTACCTTCAGAAAATGGAGTGTTAAAGGAACTGTCCTACAATACCCTGCTGACGAGCCTGCAGACACTTGGTCTGAACCATGTGATGATACTGTTTTTGATACCGCTGATGTCACTGAAGAAAGTTATGAAAGATCCTTCGAAGGGGCAATGAAGCGAGTAATCACGTGGTTGCAATTTGGACTGCATCACAATGATGAGTACGAAATCTCTGGAGAGGTTCATTATGCTGGCTATTACGGCACTGATGATGATAATTACAATGTTGTTATCATGATTGTTGATGGCGAAGAAACTGGTCCACCATACACTTCGATTGACCAGGCGGATGATGATGTCTTATCAGATGATATGCACACTGAATTCGAATTATATCCGGAAGAAATTGGTCCTGGATACTACTGTATTCATGTAGAACTGAGAAATATGGATGATACTGTTGTTGATGCTATTTCAAATGACGAGCATTGCTTTACCATCGAAGAAGAAGAGGAAGAAGAGGAAGATGATGAATCTGATTTTGAACTATCTCCGGAATTGATTGATTCATTCTTCACTGATGGGCCATTTGAGGTAGTGACTACTGTTGATTTGATTACTGATCAAAATGGTCAGGCTTCGCTTACCATTTCACCGAGTATGCCTGGTGCTTACATGACGATTGTTCAAGCAAAGGCTTCCCATGGAGCATCTGAAACTCTAACCGGACTTGGAGGTTCAGCCTCCGTCGTAATGAATGGCAGTCTTTCCATTAGTGGAATGGATCATGTTGCTGATTTCTCAGGATTCCCAGTCTACTCTGTAGACAAGAATCCCGGAGATTTACACGCAATCACAATCACTCCAAATATGCCCTCAAATGTATACGATGAGGAAGGAGAGTTCGAGGTCCTGTTTGGATATGTTCCATTAAGATTTGATCCGTTCTTCCCCGACATAGAAAACGATTCATGGGGTGAAGCCGAATCGTTTGAACTAGATTTCCAACAGGGTGACACTTCTAGAACTCAAGAAATCAGACTGCCGCCTATGGCTGCGTTTGGGATGATTGTATTGAAAGATGGAGAACTTTGGCCACGTGGAATGCAAGCTGGATTCATTCTAGCATCTCCTGAAGAGATGATTCTGAATGGAGATTTAGGTCCAGGTCAGACCACAAATATCGCTTTAGCAGATGAAACTGCTGAACGTATTCTAGCAATTGCAGCTCCTCAGAATGGTATTGATCCTGCTCTAGTGGATGTTCCAACAGTCTCTGATTTGTTGTATGATGTGATTAAATCAGAAGTGATTGGCTGGTCAGCAGAAGAAAGGAGAATTGCATGCGAATTCACACAAGAGGGTTGTCCAGATACTGAAACCAAGTATGATCTTGATGATGATGAAGGATTGGAACTTTTCCAGAATCTTTTGGCCGACATGAATTCCATTGCATGGGGTGTAGGAAGCAGTGCAGATCTTCGTTTGCCATTGCTCTCTAGTCCAATCGATGATTATGCTGTTCTTGGTGTAGCTCAGGTTGGAACAGGTAGCAATGCTAGAATTACTTCTACAATCGCAACTCAGACAGCGGTTCCGAATCCAGATCCTCCTGAGATTCAGACTGTAACAGTTTCATTCAGTCCAGCAAACCCAATGCCTGGCGATACCGTTCAAATTTTGGTTGTTGAGAAAGAATCTACACAACCAGTTGAGGGTATGTCTGTGACTTTGATGAATGGTGATGCAATTATTGCCAGTGAAGTAACCAATACCGATGGTAAGGCATCATTCGAAATTATTGCAGGAACCCTACAATTCCGCGTTTCAGGTGGCAATTATGTTCCAACGTCTCTGATTCTAATCGTTTCAGATAGTGGAACCGGTTTGGAAGGTGGAGATGAATTACCCGCAGATAGTGATGGGGACGGAGTACTCGATTCTGAAGACGCATTCCCAACAGACTCATCTGAATCCGTTGATTCTGATGGAGATGGTGTTGGAGACAACACGGATGTTTTCCCAGACGATCCAAACGAATCTGCGGATAGTGATGGCGATGGAATTGGAGACAATGCTGATTCAGAAGGAATTAACGCGATGGTGGCTGGAGCTGCAATCGGAATCCTTCTCTTTGTGATAATCGGAGTGGTGGGCGCGATAATGTTCCTCTCCAGAACTGGTGATTCTGATATGCCTGAAGCCATCGATTATGCGGCTCAATCATCTTGGAGTGAACCTCCATCATCTGCACCCGGCGGAGGCGTTCCGTCTCCAACGGTCAGAGGGACCATGCGAGATGGATACGAGGTAGTTGAGTTTCCAGATGGCAGTGAAAACTGGTGGTGGCGTGATCCAAATACCGGAACATGGAATGAATGGAAGTAATGAGTTCTGAATCCGTTCGTTTTCGTTTTGGTTTCATCGCGGTTCTGCTGGTTCTTAGTGGACTAGCGATTATTGACCCAGTGGAACCTTCTCTTTCCACGAGCTTGATGTTTGAGGATGAGGCAGTACAGCGAGTAGAAAATGAACGTGCAAATTTGCATTATTCTGACCTTGTGGTTAGAATTACTCATGATGATGGTGCCCAGTTATCGAGCAATCTTACCCGTGTTCAAGAATTAATTTCCATTGAAAATGACCTACTAAATGATCCATCATCTGATTTTGCATGGAAGAGTAGTGAGGTATGGATTGTTAATCTCTATTCTCCATATTCGTCTTGGTCTGATGCATTCAATGATTCAGGAAGGAATCTTGAGAATGCAACAAGATGGGGGGAAATCTTGCAACCAGAGATTGAGGGTGGATGGTGTTCTGAAAATTCAACAAACAATGAGATGCAGGCATTTCAAGATAGCCTAATGCTCCTTCCTTCTGATTCTAGAGTCAATGTTGCTTGTCCTAGTTTACCTGGTTCTTCAGTGATTTTACCTCCTGAATCAAATGAGATTCTATGGGTCATTCACCTTGAGAGCCATACTCAACCCACTGATTGGGCGCCTCTGTTTGAATGGGCGGAGAACGCATCAGAATCCTCTGATTATCAGTTCAGCACAGCAGGTGTAAACCTACTTTTCGGAATTGCCAAGGATACTGCAGAGAAGGATTTGACCGCAGTAATGCTTCCTGCATTCATCTTGTTGTTGGTTTTGCTTTGGTTTGGATTGCGTGATATTGTGATTGCTTCTGCTACCTTGGCAGGAGTGGGAGTTGTCATGCTTTCTACAGTCAGTCTACTCACTCTTGCTGGACACCAATTCTCGATCATTGATGGAATTGCATTGCCCATCGTGATGGGTGTTGCTGTGGATGGTGCATTCTGGTATTGCCGCTCATCTCGAACAAGGGATGAGGTGAGAAAGATGCTATTTGTGGCGATGATGACCACAATTGCAGCTGTGATGTTGGCAATTATTTCACCGATTCTCGTTCAGAAATCATTGGGCTTGGTGATGGCAACAGGTATCCTATTGAGTTGGGCAGTGAGTCGATTTATCCTAGAAGATTTGTTCCTTTCTCGGCGAGATACCACTCATGAGGATCGATTGGATTTACCGATACGAATCCCTGAATCAATTGAACAGAATTCCTGGTCTGCAATGCTGGTCTTCTTCGCGATTCTCGTATTGGTTTCCCCAGGCGGAGTTGCCATCATGAATGTGGAGAGTTTCCTTCCAGAAAATACTCCTGAACTTGAAGAAATTGAGGATTTAGAATCACGTTATATTCTGGCATCCAGTACAACCATGTACGTAACAATCGATGTAGATGGAGATGATTCAGATAAGTTCCAAGATGTGTTGGATTTCCAAAAGAGAATTTCTCTTCATCCTTCAGCCATATCTCTTGATACAGGAATGATTCGACAACCACTTGTGACTGGAATTCCACTTAATCTGAATTCTTCATTCGATACAATCGATTCAAGATTTAACGAAGCAATAGAGGCAGACGAAGCAACAGATCAGAGGTTGATACGCGGTGGTGAAACGAAAGGAGTTGCAATCCAAATCCAAATTGATAGTCGCGATTCAAACGGAGCCCTTGCATTTGGAGAAGATACTCGAGAACTGATGAACGCATACAATTTGACTGGTGAAATCGGAGGTGATTTGCTTACTGGAGCAAAGGTTGCAAAGACATTCGAAGAATCTAGAATTGTTCAGATTCTTCTTGCTGGAGTCATGGTATTGATTGTATCATCCATGGTGCTCAAATCGTTCCCCAAGGGATTGAGAATTGCTGTTGGTGCTGTCGCTGTTGGTGCAGCTGTGGATGCTATGGCAGGATACATGACTGGAAGAGGAATGGAGACTGCTCCAGCCGTTCTGCTTGGAATGGGATTTGCAGCAGATTACCTATCACACGCAAGTGCAGATCATCCTCCAACAAGAAGGGACAATTCTGCTCGTTGGCTCGCTGGAATGACCTCACTGTCGGGGTTCGTTCTCGTTGGGTTTGCTGCCTTCCCACCTGCACGAAATATGGGGCAATTGCTCACAGCAAGCATTCTTCTTTCAGTAATATTGGCAACTAGCCTGTCGTTCAAAAACTCAACAGAAGTTAGCAAAGGACCCAGTTCTCGTTTTCCTAGAATCAATGAAGAAGAGTGATTTATTTCCAAATAGATCTTGAGTGAAGTGAATTTTAAGGGTTTATATATTGTCGAATATTGCAATATTTATGGC
>PBDV01000020.1 GCA_002718215.1 Methanobacteriota archaeon | reverse complement strand
CTAACTCCCCACAAAATTGCAAATTTCTCTTTCGCCTTCAGTGAGTGTGAATTTCTTAACAAGTCGAGATTATGTTCCAATGTTTTTCCGAATCCAATACCTGGGTCCAAACAAATTCGATCGATTGGGTGCCCTTTGTTCACCAATTCTCTAGCGTTTTTCAATAGGATCGTATTCACTTCCTCAACCACATTTTCATACATTGGTGAACTTTGCATAGTCCCTGGTTCACCTTTCATGTGCATTATGCAGATTCCACATCCTGAATTGATTACTAAATCCATCATTCTAGGGTCTCTTAATCCAGAAACATCGTTGATCATAACTGCTCCAGCATCGAGAGCCTTCTTTGCAACTGCCGGTCGTCTGGTATCAATTGATATTGCCTGGTTGGGATATTTGTTTTTTATTTGTTCAATGACTGGAATTACTCGTTGAATTTCTTCTTCGATGCTAATTTCGCTCGCTCCTGGGCGAGTAGATTCTCCTCCTATGTCAATCCAATCAGCGCCTTCATCTATCATTTTCTCCACCAATTTCATTGAATGTTCGAGACTCTCTGTTCTCGAATCTTCGTGAAATGAGTCTGGAGTGCAGTTAATCACCCCCATTATGCGGGGTCTCCCATCGCTGTGGCGACGTAACAGGGGCGTCCAGTTGGGCATTCGGGACGACGAGGTGAGGTATGCTTTATCATGTGCTGCGCTCGAGTGCACGAGCATGGGTCCCGAAGATTCCCTTAACTTGGAATCTCATGATGATGCACCTTCTAGGTTATCTGTCACTACCAATGCTGTTGTTCCAGATAGGGAACAAATCGAGTTGGCAGATGCTGTTCTCGCTAGACTCAATCCAACTGACGCCCATGAATTGCGTCAAATGACCACTCGTTTTGGATTGGTTTCTGGAATGTTGATGATGATTGTAATCCTCTTTTGGTGGTTGGCAATTCATGTTGCAGGAAAGGAATGGGGTGGAAATCATGGCCCAAGTTCTATTTTCTTCGACCTTTCTTTCGCAGAAGTATCTTGGGTGGTCCCAATTTTAGTCTTCTTCGCGACATTGCTTGTTTCTCTTTCTAGAGAACGGGGTGGGGCTTTGACTGCTACTCTTGGTGGCGGTTTCTTTGTATTAGTGGTGTATCTTGCAATTGAGCCCGTTGGGCACGCCATGTTTTCATCAGATGGTAGTTCAGATTTGATGACTTCAATTCTTCAATCGTTGCGACTGACTGCATTGGGCATCTTAGTTCACTTCAGTGCACGTTATTTCCTTGACGCCATGTTGGTTGCATGGGTAAGGGGAGTTCTGTCGCACTTTGATGTTGCTTTGGCACCAATAAAGGAAGATTAGTTTAGGAATCACTCATATCCTCCTCCCATTCTCGATAATCATGGAGAGAGTATTGCCATCTCTGCATGTTCTTCGTCTTGGGCATCGCCGAGAGAGGGATAAACGCATTACTTCTCATCTTGGACTTACAGCTAGAGCCTTTGGCGCGGATAATTTTGTTCTTTCAGGAGAACAAGATCAAAATGTTCTGGAAACATTAGATTCTGTTTCTGAAAGGTTTGGAGGTAATTTCCATGCTCGCTATGAAGAAAAACCGATGAGTTGGCTCAAGAGATTTGCTCAGAAGGATGCAGGTGATGGAGAGCCAGGGGTTGCAATTCACCTTACAATGTACGGTTTACCTTGGAAGGAAACCATTGATTCTATTCCTCGAGATCGGCCTATTGCTGTTGTAGTGGGTGGTGCAAAAGTACCAGGGGAAGTTTTCGGTATTTGTCAATACAATATCGCAATCGGTAACCAACCACATTCTGAAGTAGCCGCATTAGCAGTTTTCCTTCAAAGTTGGTTGCCAGATGGTGCTGAAGCTTCCAATTTTCATGGCGGAATGACTGTAGTTCCTATGGAATCAGGGAAGAAAATTTTACCTTCAGAAGATTTTTCTGAGGAATAAATGAAAAAGTCACTTTGAATTGAATTTTACCCCCTTGTCACCGCCAATGATTAAGGAGCGTTCTTAGCGAAAGGAGACGATGTCGAGGAACCTTCCGGACATGGGTTTCGCACCCGGGGCCGAAATTCCAGGCGTTTCTTCTCCTTATGTTCAAGAAGATGCAGCAGACAGGCTCTTGGATGGCCGTTCTCATGATTTTGAAGAAGCCCATGGAAAAGGAGTATTACTTTTGGCGGATGGAGGAAGGTACGAAGGAACACTATTCGGCGCATCTGTTGTAGCAGAGGGTGAATTGGTGTTTACCACTGGAATGACTGGTTTCCAGGAATCACTAACTGATCCGTCATTTGCGGGCCAGGTTCTTACATTTACTTGGCCGCTTTTGGGGAATTATGGAGTCATTCCTGGGATATCTGAATCTAGCAAGGTTTGGCCAAGAGGAGTTGTTTGTAGACAAGCAATCGATGAACCTGATCATCGTGATGCAATAGGTTCAGTCCATGATCTACTTCATTCACATGGAGTTCCTGGTATTCAAGGAGTTGATACTCGTTCCATTACTAGGAGAGTTAGAGAATATGGTACTCTTCTCTGTGTTTTCGGACCAATTGAACAGGAAGAAGCACTTTCAGCAAGATTAGCTAAGGCAACGAGTCCAGATTTAATGGATCTTGTAGATGAGGTTTCAAGAGATGACGAAGTAGTACTAAATCCCGGTGCAACCGATTCTTCGGGAGTTCCTCTTCCACGTTTAATTGCTCTTGATTGTGGCGTTAAGTACAACATTCTTCGAGAATTATGTCGGCGATTTGAGGTAGTATGGGCTCCTGCTGAATCTGATTTTGAAAAATTGGTTTCGAATTGGAAACCTGATGCATTCTTTTGTTCCAATGGACCTGGAGATCCTGCTCATCCAGGAGCCGCTACTTCGGCGCGTCGTGTGATTGCAAATGCTGTTGCTTCAGGCTATCCAACTATGGGGATTTGTTTAGGGCACCAACTCCTTGGGCTTGCTTCAGGACTTCGAACATACAAACTTCTGTATGGTCATAGAGGGGCGAATCAACCAGTTGTTGATTTAATGGATAATACTGTTAGTATTACTTCTCAAAATCATGGTTTTGCGATAGCTGATCCAAAGAAAGGAATGCTTGCTTCACATCCATCTGGTGCTTGTTCAGATGTTGAACCGAATGCAATCGATTCAGAGGTCACCGTTCGTTTTGTGAATGCAAATGATCGTACTGTAGAGGGATTAGATGTAGTGGGGCGTCCAGCATTCTCTATACAATATCATCCCGAAGCTTGCCCTGGTCCTCATGATGCGAATCCTCTTTTCGATCGATTTTCTGCTATTGTTGCTGAACACATGGGGTCTTCGGCCCCATCTCCATTGGATCCTATTGCTACACCAAGTTCATTGGAGGTGAGAATTGATGCCAAAGAGGACTGATATTCATAGGATTTTGTTGCTAGGTAGTGGACCAATCCGTATTGGTCAAGCAGCAGAATTTGATTTTTCAGGTTCGCAGGCTTGCCGTGCTTTACGGGCTGAAGGTTACGAAGTCATTCTTGTGAATAGTAACCCGGCCACCATACAGAATGATCCTTCAATGGCTGATCGCATCTACATCGAACCACTTCTTCCAGATGTGGTCAGGCGCATCATGGAAGTTGAGAAGCCAGATGCATTGCTAGCAGGAATGGGTGGTCAGACTGCACTCAACATTGCTACTGCCCTAGCTCACGATGGCTCACTAGATGAGTTGGGAGTCGAGTTGATTGGATGTAATTTAGCAGCGATTGATGAAGCAGAAGACAGAGACCTGTTCAAGAAAGTCTGCGAAGAAATCGACTTACCAGTTTGCAAGGCAATAGCTTGTGATTCAATAGATGATGTTTTGGAGGCTGCAAATGAATTGGGAGGTTATCCACTGTTAATTCGTCCTGCCTTTACATTGGGTGGATTAGGAGGGGGTACTGCCTGGAACAAGGGCCAATTGGTCGAAATTGCAAGTCAGGGGATTTTACACAGTCGAATAGATCAGGTNTTGATNGAGGAGAGTATTCTCGGATGGCAGGAACATGAATATGAAGTNATGAGGGACGCATCAGATAATTGCATCATTGTTTGTACTATGGAAAATATAGANCCCATGGGNGTACACACTGGAGAATCAACTGTAGTTGCTCCTCAGCAGACATTATCTGATCGNGACCATCAGATGCTTCGAGACGCTGCTCTTCGACTCATTCGTAGATTGGATATCAAAGGAGGATGTAATGTTCAGTTCGCCTTCAATCAGAAAACTGGCGAATATCGGACAATCGAAGTAAATCCTCGAGTTAGTAGATCTTCTGCACTTGCATCAAAGGCTACTGGNTATCCAATTGCAAGGATGGCTGCTTTAATTGCAGTTGGATATACATTGGACGAATTACCCAATCCAATTACTGGAAAAGGAACTACTGCTGCATTTGAACCAACTCTAGATTACTGTGTTGTGAAAATACCTCGTTGGCCTTTCGATAAATTCCGAACTGCCAATCGAACNTTAGGNACTTCAATGAAGAGTACNGGTGAAGTTATGGCGATTGGACGTACATTTGAAGAAGCATTTCTGAAAGCAGTCGCCTCTTTAGAGGTGGGAAGTCCTCANCCNCGTCCTTTGACTTTAGCAGATGAATCNGANGGNGAAGGCCAAATTGAAAGAGCGGCTGAACNGNTGCCNGATTCAATATTAGAGGAATGGCTAAGGNTACCTACTGATCGAAGAATGCTGGCTCTCATTGAGGCATTTCGTAGAAATTGGGATGTAGAGAGAGTACACGAAATCACTGGAGGTATCACACGCTGGTTCCTTCACCGATTCCAATCGATAGCATCCAATGAAATGGAAGTCATGGCACATGCNGGGTCTCCATCGGANATTATTGAAGAGGANCTTCGAAGATGGAAAGGGGCAGGTATGACTGATGCTCATATCGCTGATGCNTTAGCAGGATTNCCNCCAATGGGAGTTAAAGGCCTAGATTNTTCTCATGGTCCTCTNGCGATTATGGAACGTCGNCATTCTTTGGGNATTCATCCTGTCTATCGNATGGTAGATTCTTGTGCGGCNGAATTTGCTGCNGTTACACCTTATTATTATTCGACTTACGAAGGAGGNTCNGCTCCAAATGGTATTGATACAGTCCCTCATGCTCGACGNGTTAGGGAGAATGGNGAGGAATCCAATAGGCACGTAGTTGTCGGTTCGGGCCCGATTAGAATTGGNCANGGCATAGAATTNGATTATGGCTGNGTACATGCTGTTCAAGCGATTAGGGANGAAGGTCACGAAGCNGTCTTGATTAACAATAACCCTGAGACAGTTTCGACCGATTTTGATACGAGNGATAGACTGTATTTTGATCCACTAAATCTAGAATGTGTAACNGAAGTTNTACTTCGTGAGAAAGCAGATGGTTTATTGTTACAGTTTGGNGGTCAAACTGCNATCAACCTCGCTTTACCAATGCACGAAAGGCTAGAACATCTTCGTTCNATGGGAATTNATACTGAATTGATTGGNACAAGTCCAGATGCTGTAGATGAAGCCAGTGATCGTNAGCGTTTCGAGGCNTTTGCAAAGAGAGAAGGACTCAGAATGCCTCACGGGTTAACTGGTGCNACTCCTTCTGAAGTTAGAGCAGCAGTTGCAGAGATAGGCTATCCAGTTCTAATTCGNCCATCCTANGTTTTGGGTGGNAGAGGNATGGAGATTTTGACTGATGATNGTCAATTAGATGCTTACATGTCGGAAGCATATATTGCTCCNGATAAGCCACTTTTGGTAGANCAGTATCTAGGNGGTGCAATGGAATTAGACGTNGATTCTGTTTGTGACGGTGAAGAGGTACTTATTGGCGCAATTATGGAACATTTGGAAGAAGCTGGAATTCATTCTGGNGACTCAACTTGTTTCATTCCNCCTCAGAATGTATCTCAAAGCATAATTGAGCAGGTTGAGGAGTGGACAAAGAGAATAGGNGTNGGTCTTGGAATCAAGGGTTGTTTCAATATCCAATACGCAATTAAAGATGAGNTNCTCTATGTATTAGAGGTAAATCCACGAGGTAGTCGNACATTCCCATTTGTTGCTAANTCTACNGGTGTTCCATTGGCTNGAATTGCTGCAAGANTNACTTTGGGCACTCGTCTTTCAGAAATTGAGATTCCTCGCTTTGAGACTGAATTGGTTTGTGTNAAAGCCCCTGTTTTCCCGTTTTTGAAATTACGTGGATTAGATCCTGCGCCTGGTCCGGAAATGAAATCAACCGGAGAAGTGATGGGTTCTCATGAAGATCCTGCTGCTGCTTATTTGAAGGCTAGATTAGCNACTGAGTTNCCNGTTCCTACTTCNGGAGGNGTNTANATTACGGTTAGNGATTCNGACAAGGATTCTGTGATTGAACATGCGACTCGTTTGCATGACCTTGGCTTNCAATTGCATGCGACTCCTGGTACTGCTCAAATTTTGAGAGATGTGGGTGGTTTGNATGTNCAGACTGCATATAGAATTGCAGAAGGNCGNAGTCCNGATGCCTTNGATTTAATGCGNCAAGGAGACATACAACTCATTCTGAATACCCCTTCTAAGTCAGGAGGNGCAGTTCTAGATGGGAATATGATGCGNAGACTTGCTGTTGAATTGAACATCCCGTTTGTTACTACTCTNAGTGGAGCAAGAATGGAAGTTGAAGCCATTGCAGTTGCTAGAGAAGGACTTCCAGAGCCTCGNCGTTTAATNGGAACGTAANTACTCTTCTTCATTCGCAAGATTGGAGTTATACCACGNTTCAATGTATTCAATTCGTTCCTGATCCAATCCCAATGTTTTCGCTTGCAGTTTCAGGAATTTTCGTTCTTCTTCNGTAATGATTCTATCTTCCATAGCNATTTCATATGCTTCAATGTAAGACAATTCNGCNTTTGTAAACGCTTCTGGCATAAGCATCGTTGAGAAACTATTGATGGCAGTGAATATCGGTTTACGAAGNACAATTAGTGGGGCACCAATAATTAGTCCTCCAACTAAACCNCCTCCTGGGATATACCCNTCCATGGTTTCTGTAGCAGCGATAAGAAGTATNCCTCCNAAACCTGCAAAAATTGTNGTACTGAANGCCTGTCTTAATTTNTCATCGATTCCGAGAATATCGTTCTTTAGAATTGCATATGTAAACATGAATCCTTCAAACATCCCAGTTAGTANGATGCTGAATANGAAAGCATACAGGCAATAAAAGTAAATCACCANCTGGTCAACATTTTCGATTGTCGTCATGTCTGCAAGATTGAATCTACCGAACATCACTGTAGTGGCAATAATAGAAACTACTGCCATTCCTTTGATGGTAGCTTTACCTGTGAAACCTATGAAAAGAGAACGAGCCTCATTAGCATCATCGTCTCTTCCTTCAGCCTTGCTNAGTTTCCATGCACCTCGCATCATGAACATAGCAATTGTTGCTGCAAAGACAGGCATAATTAGTAGTAGAGTACTAAGTCCAGAACCGGCCTCAGGTACAAAGTAGACGTACGGAGAGAGTTGCTTAGTGCATGTACCNGTTGTTGCNTCCATTCCGGNNGAATAAGTTAGNGTTGCAGGATGATTGCCATCGGCGTCAAAGACCATNTCTTGACTACAATCAACATGCATAGTTCCTCCAATAGTATCTTGCANGCCCCCATTAGNAGCNATCATNGATGCAAGTAAGACGGCGCTGATAGCAGGTAGAACCCACCATAAGTTGTTTTTGATTGAATCCTTATTCAAGAATTTTGTTCGCTTTGTTGGATAGAAAAATACTGTGGAGAGATACAACANGATGCATAAAATTCCACAGAAGTACCATCCAACTCTGTAGTANTGAATNATCGGAATNAATTCTGGGCCTAGGGGGANAAGATTGTACCATTGCGCGAGGACTCTCCAAGATTCAGCAAGAAGAAGAATNCACATAAATCGATTTTCTGCGGCTTTTGGTCTTGCTCTAATAATTAGCATTGCCAAGAAAAATANGGCGATGGAAGTAATTAGTCCAAGAAGTGAAATTATGTGGGTTANNCCCATNGTCCAACCAATTGAAAAATCCATTGTGGAAATGGTTCGCCAGTAGTATGGNAACAGNGCTCCGACCTCAGGCATGTNGAGGTGTAGACTTGTGAGCGAATAGACCTTCCGAGTCTAACATGCATCATATGCTTCAATNATATACTGNGTAAGAGGGCTGGTCCATGCTAGTTCAGATAATCCCTCTACTCCNTGTTCTCCATAGATTCTAACAACATCTTGTACCCTTACATTTCCATCCGAGGATCTTGCAAGAATTGTCCTAGGCTTGAGTTCTTTTCCAGTCCCATGTGGGTCATAGATTGTGTGAAGAGCATTGTCTAGGAACCATTGTGGCTTATCTCCNTCATCACCTTCAAACGNAACCTTCTGACGNCCACCNCCAAACATCATCTGNGCAGCAGACTTCTTTTCAGGCTCCTTCTTCTCTTCCTTGGGTTCNGCNTTCTCTTCNTTGGNTTCAGCCTTCTCTTCNTTGGATTCAGCCTTCTCTTCGTTGGGTTCGACCTTCTCTTCCTTTTTTGCAGGTTTAGGTTTAGGAGCGGGTTTTGACTTAGGGCGAAATGTCGTACCCATAGGTCGACTTACGGTACCTGCTCGACTTGAAATGGTTCTAGATGCAACTAATTCAGCCCGAATCTCTTCCTCAATTTGGTCCCGTAATGCTCCTTCCAATTCAGTAGTAATTTCCGCACGAATTTCTTCATCAAATTCTGCAGCCATTGCAGTCTTTACTGCTTCTGGATCGGCTGCATCGAGAGCAGCTTGTAATTCTTGAACTTGGGTTTCTAAGGCTTCAATTGAGGTTAGGTAGTGTGCTGCAGTTTGAATTATTGCAGTTTCCATCCCTGCTTGTGTTTGAAGTTGAACAACTTCACCTGAGTGGTCTCGCCATTTTCTCCATTGTAACATTGTGTGAGCATGGATATCTGAACCACATTTTGGACAGAATGACTTCTTAGGCGGTTTTAGTACAGGAATCGATTTCAAATCTTCACTACTCAATGCTTCAATTCCACCAGCCGCGATGTCGTGGATATGGTGACTTGCTTCCATCCCTAATTCCATTGCTTGAAGGAATGCAGGACTATTCAGGTCTACTTTCCCCCCACTTACTAGTGACCATGCTGTTGTTTCATGAGAAATTGCAGCAGCAGCCGCCGCAGCCGCAGGGTTTCGAGTAATGCCTCCACTTAGTGCCGAAGTAACAGCGCTTGAAACAGCATCACTAGGACTTGAATCAGATGCTGATTGTTGTGCAGACTCCGCTGCTAGAGATATGGCTGCCTCTTCTTCACTAGCTGCTGCAAGTCCCAATTCTATTGGATTCGCACCATCTTCGATTTTTGCAATCAAATCGAATTTGTCCGCCATTGCAAGATCTGTCCTTGATCGAATCAATTCTTTGAGTTGCCTAACATCGTGACCAGTAGAGGTAATTGGACCAATTACCATTAGGTCATGCCCGCATTGAAGGCAGAACTTTGCAGTGGCTTCTACTGGTGCCTCACACGTAGGGCAGTGTACGGGCATGGAGCGAGTATGTACCCTCCACATATGAAGGATGCCGAAATGTGAGCACTTTGAGGTCAATCAAGAGAGTTGATGGCGTTTTCCAAAGCATGAATAACAGTTTCACGAGGAATCTCTGCTAGTACTGATGCTAATCTTGGACCATGGGGCCTTCCAAGGTGGATGTTATAGAGAATGATGAATGCATTTCTCAAATCCATTCCATTTTCTCTTGCTAAATTGCAAATATGGTCGTTTATAATTGCACTTTTCCATTCACATGAACTCAATGATTCTTGAAGTGTGCTGAGATATTTTCGGTCTCCTTCATTGAATGATGTCTTTGCCTCAGCAGTTAATTCTGTACTAATTTCTATGCGATATTCGTCGGGAAAATGTTCTGAATTAATCCAATTTCTCATTCTATTTAGTCGATCAATAAGAGTGGGATTAGGTTGTCCTTCTAGAAGTCCAGATGATTCTAATGATTTCCAAACATCTTGATCATCTGAACGGATTTGCGCAACCATCGATAGATGTCTAAATGATACATATGCATCAGAATCAAAATTGTTTATCGATGAATTCGGATTTGTTTGACTCATGCTGATTTTTGCCCTATCTACATCCCAAGCAGTTTTTACACGATCTGTGGAATCTTCACCCGGCGGTTCATCAGGATTCCATGTTGCAAGTAGTCTTTCGTATTGGTCTGCCATTTCTAGGAGCCCCCCTCCAGTATCGAATTCAATGTGGCGATTAGGTTTGTTTCTAGCAATTAGATAACGCAATATTTCGGGCGGCACAATTTCTAGGGCTTCTAGTGGCCCAACAGTTATGTTTGCACTACTAGACATAGGACCCATTCCTTTGAGTTGTATCCATTCGTAAGGAACTGGATGGGGTGCTTTTGACCCTAGAATTTCAACCAATAGGCGTCCAGTCGCATAACTACCTCCGGATGCTGCGTGATCTTTACCGAATGGTTCGCAAGTAACTCCATGAAAATCCCATTTAGCAGGCCAATCAAGCCTCCACGGTAATTTTCCTTCATCCTTGCCTATGTGTGATTTCCCTTCTTTTCCGTTTGAATCAATCCAGGTGACGTATGGATCTTCCCAGCCTGTGATTGTAATGTCATCAAAACTTCCATCATGACCAATAGGTGAATATGGCCACCAATCTTCTTCTAAAGGTCGACCAGAAACTTCTGTGAGGATTCTAGCAACTTCTTCACGATTGTTTAAGAAAATTCTTGAAGCGTTCTCAAATTTCCCTTCTTTGTATTCTTTATGATTCCAAGATAGTCTTAGTTCCACCCCTAATTCCTTTAGTGCATCCAGAAAAGGATTCAGGAAATGTTCCGCGTAACTTTTCTTTGAATTTAGAATAGGGATTCCATTTTCATCTGGGGGTGGTATTTGATAGAGTGGTCTGCCAATGTATTTTTCATAATCTGGAGATAGGAATGAGTAGACTTTTCTCAACGGGTCCATCGAGTCTACAATAAAGAGCAATTCAGTATCAAGTCCTGCTTGACGGCACCCTCGTACAATCATATCACAAGTTAGAATTTCTCTGATATGTCCTATGTGGAATTCTCCTGAAGGAGTGATTCCTGCTGCTACCAAATGAGAACTACCTCGATGAGCGAGGTTCGCTGCGGTTCGTTCTGCCCAGTGCATCGATGCACCTCAGACTTTAACAGCTCGAATAATCCCTCTTAGTGGGACACCTTCGATTTCATTCCGTTCTGTTTTGTTTACTAAAACCATACAAAGACATACATTTGCACCTTCTGAACGAAGTGCTTCAATTGTCCGTCGCATGGTGGAACCAGTCGATAGAACATCATCGATAATGGCAACATCTCTGCCAGCTACGTTTCCATATTTGTTGGATAAGTGTCCAGATCCATCATCATCAACTGAGCGGAATATTGCGAAATCAGCATCTATGTGGCCTGCCAATGATTGAGCAAATGCAATTCCATTAATACTAATTCCAACGATTGTATCTATATCTCCATCCAATTCTTCGTCAATGATGTCTGCGAGAATTAATCCAATTGCTTCGATTCTTGTAGCTCTTGCCCCAATTGTTCTCCACCCTATTCTTACATCATCTGGTGGAGTCTCCATAATCCCTTCACTTGCTAGCCATTGAACAGTGGTTTGGGACACAGATAATTCATCTGCAATCTGTTGAGTGTTGAGCCCCTTGGCACGGAGTTCGTTCGCCTTTATTCTGAGTTCTTCTACGCTCAGCGCCATATTGACCGACTTGTGGTTCTCGTCACTCGTTTTCAATCCACCGACGGAATCTGCCTCTCAGTTAGTATCTGCCAGTACTTCCGAACCCGCCATCTCCTCGTTCAGTTTCTCCAAGTTGTTCTTCACTAACTTCTTCGAACTTGACTTTTGGAATGGGGGAAATCACCATTTGTGCTATTCTCTCCCCTGCTTCGATAATGGTCGAATCTCCTTCACCAATCCACGTCATTAAGACATGTATTTGGCCTCGATAATCAGCATCTATTGTACCTATTCCATTTGGTAATATTATTCCTCGTGCACCAAGTGAGGAACGAGCTCGAATTTGACCTTCGTATCCAGCAGGGATTGCAACTGCCAGCCCAGTTGGCACTTTCGTTGATTTTCCTTTGTTAATCACGCATGTTTCTACTGTTTTTAGATCCCATCCAGCCGCCAACGAACTTCCTTGAATGGGAGCTTTAGCATCAGGGTGCAATCTTGTGAAAAGCACTCGAACTTCATCATCCATGGCGTTCTTACTTCGGTTAGGTGCATCAATGCAACGGCTCTTCTTGGGTGGTGAGATTGAAATGGGGGAGGACAGTCGGCTGCTTATGGGCGATTTTGAGTACGAGTCCCTTCTAGACCGTGCCAGAGACAAGATTCCCAAGGAAATCAGTGAGCGGGCACGATGGACTCTACCTGAACCGGAGATTTTAATTGAGGGTAATCAGACCATTATTCGAAATTTTTCCGAACTTATCTCAAAGATGGATCGTGACCCAAATCATGTATACCAATATCTGCTAAACGAGTTGGGTACATCTGGAACCAGGGAAACCACTCGTGTGATGTTCAAAGGTAGAATTCCACCCAAAAGAATTCGTGGCCGAATTGTAAATTATGTTAAGTCATTTATTTTATGCAACCAATGTAATTCTCCTGATACACACTTTGTTAAGGAAGAGCGTACTACTCTAATGAAGTGTCAGGCATGTGGAGCAACTAGACCTATTCGCCTGTAATTATTCCCAAGGTTCTGGAAGTTCAAAACCCGCTTCAGAAACTGATTCTCTGAGAAGTATGGGATTATCTGTCATTATCCCGTCTGCTCCAATTTCAATTAGATGTCCCATGGTTTCTTTGTCATTTATGGTCCAATATTGAACTGCTTGCCCGTGTTGATGTGCACGATCAACAATCCCCTTAGTAGCCAGGTTAATTCCCCCCCATTCTATTGGAATTTGCATCACTGATGCTGGACCTGGATCTAACCACCATCGATCAATTTGCAACATTGGAGCAATAATACATTTTTGAAGTTCAGATTCTGCACCCGATGTGGCGATTTTTCTATCACTAATTTCTCGAAATGCCTGTAAAGATTCAAGATGAAAAGATCCAATTTCTATTTTATCACCCATATTGCGATTATTTATTTCTTGAAACATAATTTCTGCAGATATTCTTCCATCTTCACCATCATTTTTGATTTCAAAACTCATGCGTAGAGGTGAGTCAATGAATCGATCTAGGACTTCCTCAATTGTGACGGGTGGCAATGTCGTACCATTCCAAGGGTTTTCACCAGTTAAATTCGAGAACTTTGCTGATGCATCAAGTTGCAAGATTTCTTGCAGAGTCATTTCTCTGACTGGACCTGTTCCATTTGTGGTTCGATCTACAGTAGAATCATGCATAGTGATAAGATAATTATCAGAAGTGAGGTGAAAATCCATTTCGAGTACATCTACACCTATCATTGCAGCTCCTTCAAATGCAACCATTGTATTCTCCGGAAAAATATCTGCCCCTCCTCTATGTGCAATAATTAGTGGTCTTTCTTCATCGACCATCCAATCTCTACCCAAATCTGAATCTAATCTAGGTCCACTAGCCGCTAATAAGACAAACACCAAAGCTGAAATTGCAATTTTTTTCTTGGTAGATAAACCACTTTTTTTAATGTCGTTTTCCATATTTTTTCCTCTATAGATGCGACTCATTCTCTACAGTCAAGTAGTATTTTACCTCGATTTTTCCTATTGTGCATATGAATATGAGCTTTTGCAGCATCATCTAATTTGAAAATCGAGTCAACTATAGGTTCCAGTTTACCATTTCTATGCATTCGGACTATTTCTTGCATTTGTTCTCTCATTATTTCTTCATTTTCCCATGTTCCCAGGTGTACTCCAAAAACTGCTTTATTGGAGTTCATCATTCGTAGAGGATCAAATTTTGGCATTTTCCACCACATTTTGAATGCAGCAAAGTAATTTCTTTTTTGACCAGGAATTACAGAAGAAGCCCCAAAGGAATACAATTTCCCTCCTTTTGCTAGTGCTTTGTATGATTTCATCAGATGCTCCCCTCCTACTGGATCAAGAGCATGATCTACTCCCTTTCCACCAGTTATTGATTTACATACATGTACAAAATCCTCTTTTCTTGAAACATGAGTCATTCCTAATTTTTCTACAAATTCTTTTTTGATATCTGATGATGTTCCGATAATGTGTCCTGCTCCCTTGACCTTGGCAATTTGTGCAGCAGCAGAACCTACTCCTCCTGCAGCATGATGAATTAATACCGAATCACCTTTACGAATTCTCCCTAGATGTACAAGCATATGATGGGCAGTTGCGTAGGTAACTGGAATTGCAGCAGCGGCGGCTAAATCCTGATCCTCATCTAGAACAAAAGACTGTTCTGGATTCACATCTACTGAGGAAGAATATCCTCCGAATCCTGTCACTGCAACTACTCGTTCCCCTACTTTTCTGTTTGTTACTTTTGCACCTACTTCAGAAATTATTCCACTGACCTCATATCCAGGGGTGAAAGGAAATGGAGGTGCAGCTCCATAAAGCCCAACTCTCATCATCAAATCGGCAAAGTTAATCCCTGCATAATGCACATCAATACGGATATGTTCTGATTTTAGAGAGGGCATTTCTTCTTCAATAATTTCAATGATGTTTGGCCCTCCCTTTCGAGAGTAAACTACTTGTTTTCGCTGGGTCATTGAATCACTCAAAGGCCACATTACTATACAAACACATCACAATAATTCCAGTGATTATTAGTGCATTTTGATTACACTTGGAAATAATTGCTGATCCGAGGTATCCCCATTGATTCAAATTTCTTGAATGAGGAATCAATGTATGATTTTATGGAAGATATCTTCTTATTTCAAATACCTTTTTCTTTTCCTTAGTTGGAATATCTTTAGGATACCCAATTTTTAGAAATCCGATAATCCTTTCATTATCTGGATTTATTTTCAATATATCGTATGTGGAAGTGTGTCTCGTTATAGCTCCTGTACTCCATTGCGATCCTATTCCTAAATCCCATAATGATAGGACAAGATTATGTAATGAACAAACAGTAGCAGCATAGTCTTCTTCTTCTCTAAATGAGTCATTTGGAGACATTTTTGTTGTTACAGCAATTATTACTGGTACATCAAGAATTTTAGATACTGCCCTAGCGGCATATTTCTCCTCTATTTCTCCATTTTTCTTATGTTTATCTTCTGCTAGTAAAATTACAGTAGGGAGGAGAGATTCTCTTGTTTTTTTACCTATAACATAGTAATTCCAAGGGTGAGTTTGCTTATGACAAGGTGCATTACTAGCGGCCTCAAATGCTATTTCTAAATCTGAATCTTTAATTTCCTGATTTGTAAAATGGTAAACAGTTCTTCTACTATTCAGAATATCTTGAAAATTACTCATGAAAATTCCTATTCCAAAGTATCGAATTTAGCTGCTAGTATAAAATCTGATTCAGTTAATCCGTCTATCTTGTGAGTGAAAATAACTGCACTTACTTTCCCCCATCCTATTTCAAAATCAGCATGATGGAATTCTTCTTCACAAATTTGAGCAGCTAAATTAAGAAAATTTAGCGCTCCTGCGAAGTCCTCAAATCCCCAACATCTTCGAAGGTGATGGGCATCAACAACTTCCCATGCAGGATTTAGACTCGCGAATAGTGGTTCTATTTCGTCATGAGTCAAAGGAGGAACCCCTCCTTCACATGCCTCACATTTTTTCTCGTGAAGTTCCATTTTATCCCCATTGGTGGCTCTCATGACTATCTGATGCTCTTTTCTCGACTTCTTCTTGAATTTCGCTTCTACGTCTTGCTTCTGATCGTTCAAAAGTCATTAACTCCTCATCATCAATGTATAGAGGACGTGTGTGTGCGATTAATCGCACTTCAACAATTATTTCTCTAGCAATTGCTCTGAATCTTCCTTCATCATCCAGTATTTCGATAGAGGATTTGTGTGAGGATAATAGTCTTCCTCGGACCCAAGGGTCCATTTTATCAGAAATGACTGTTGAATCCAACAATAGTTCTACCAAATCATCTCGTCTTAAACCGGATTTTCTTTCTGCAATTGGACCATATAGATTGTCTTCAAATGCCGATGTGTCTTCTATTCCCATCTTCCCAAGTTCTCGTTGTGCCCATTCAGGTAGGTCTCCGACCATGCACTGGGAGTTTCGGAGTCTGCTATGAACCGTCGCATCGGATATTTTCGCTGTTTAGGATGATTGGGCTTCAAGAATGCTGGCCATCCCACAGTGCATGAGGTGGAGCCATGGTCGCGATCAATTGGCGTAGAATTCCGACTGTCTTGCAACCCGATGAATTGATGGACAAGGCTTTCTCCGCTGCAACAAAGAAGGCAAATCTAGTTGATGATCCAGATAAATATCACCGGGTCAGAAAACAGATGCTTGCAATGATTCAGTCTTCTTGTGATATTCTTGAGGCAACTCTAAGAAAATGGATTTCTAAATGGCCGAGCCTTGATCGATTAAGTCCTTTTGATGCTGCTTTAGTAGATGCAGCAGTAGGAAGGGATGAATTCAAGCAGAATCTTGGAGGAGTTCAGTGGGCTGCTGATCGAATCAATCAATTGAATCGAGAAGGCCAAAGTAGAATGGCTAAGCATAGGAGTATAGAGGAATTTCACGAAAGACGAAGACACATCTACGGCAGGTGTGCATCAATATTGGGACAAATTGGGCCCCAATTAGCTTGGTTAAATGATGCTCGTAACATTATGAGAGAATTCCCCACGATTGATACGATGGATCCCTGTATTGTTGTTGCTGGGTCTCCAAATGTCGGAAAATCTGCATTGATTTCTTCACTTTCAACTGGTGTACCAGAAGTAAATTCCTATCCTTTCACAACTAAAACACTCCACGTAGGACATTTTGAACATAGAAGGAGAAGTTATCAGATGGTAGACACACCTGGTCTTCTTGATCGTCCCATGGTTGAAAGAAATGAGATAGAGATGCAGGCAATTGCTGCATTGGAGAATGTCGGGTCCGTTGCCGTCTTTCTGTTGGATCCTTCTGAGATGGGGGGGACTTCATTGGAATCACAACAAAATTTACTTTTGGAGGTGAGAAAATTATTGGGGGAAACTCCGGTATTGGTTGTAGATGGAAAGATGGATTTGTTGGGTTTAACAGAAGATGATATAATTAATCCAGAAACGGGAAATTTAGTAATTAGTGCTACAGAGGGTTGGGGGCTTGAATCTCTCAAATCACATTTAATCGATATGATTGGAGCTGATGAAATCGAAGACCCCTTGTCTCTTCCAGAGGGTTGGCATAGAAAATATGCCCCAGAATAATCAACCTTCTATATGGCCGGTATATCCGCAGATTGTACAATATATGTCGAATCCCCCGTAACTTGGACGAAGTGCAGAAACATCGATTATTTTTCCGCAGCCTTCACACTTGACTCCATCCATGAAAGTCTCACCACCTCTCAGTTCTTAGCGTCTATCGTTTATAGAATATTGAATCATTCATCTTTTTCCTGTTTGAAAAAATTACTTACAATCGGGAAATTCATGTCTAATGCACTTGCTGCAAGCCCCAAGGTAGCAATCAGTAACAATATTTCAACCCAAATTGCCAGAGATACTTCTATTTCTACCGTGACTTGTTGACTTGAAAGATCTAAACTTCCTTCTTTTCCTCCAGTAACAAATCGAGTATCTCCCGGTTTTAGTGAATAAGAAAAGGAGTTTTCTGAATCAGGCCCTCCTGCAAGATATTCAAAGTCATTACTTTCACAATCTGTTAATCCATTGTCATCAGGTGGACACTCTCCCTCTTCTGCCCATTTAGCATCAACAATTCCTACCCAAGCTACATCTCCACGTTCCCATCCAACTGTTGCATCCAAATCGAGGAATATCATTCCACCCGGTATACTGAGATTCTCTTCTGCCATGCCTACTGGACAGGTTTCAAAACCCGGAATTCCACACGGAATAAGAGGGACTTTTTGCTCTTGTTCGGGGACATTTATGCCGATTAGACTTCCTAATATCATAATCGCGCAGATTCCTGCAGTAATAATTGGGAGAATCGATAGGACCCTCATAATAATCGACGTCATGCCCCGCCTCCTTGAGTAACATTCAGAATCACCAACAATATAGCAATAGCCGGGAAAATATACATTAGAATAGAGAGTTGTTTCCGAGATCTTTCATTTTTTT
>PBDV01000019.1 GCA_002718215.1 Methanobacteriota archaeon | reverse complement strand
CCCAGGTATCACTATCTCGATTCCATGACATAGTTCCTTCAGGGAACCATAATTCAAGTTCTGAGGAAGCAGTATCTTCCCCATCACTTCCATGGATTAGGTTGAACCCTATATCCATTCCAAAGTCACCTCTAATTGTTCCAGGAATAGCTTCGCGACCATTTGTGGCCCCAATGATTATTCTAGCAACTGATATTGCATCTATTCCAGACCAAGCCATCGCTACAACAGGTCCAGATGTAATGAAACTAATCAGTCCGCTATAGAATGGCCTTTCTTTGTGAACCGCATAATGTTCTTCCGCAATTTCTTCAGATGGAATCAAACTTCGAAGTCCAACTAATTTCAATCCCTTTCGCTCAAATCGGTTGATTATTTCGCCTACTAGGCCACGTTGAACACCATCTGGCTTCACCATCACAAACGTAGTTTCCATATCACTCATGTCCCGGGGACCTACTAGGTGTATTTCAACCGAACCTAATGGTCAACAATTGTTGGTGGTTACTTGATTCCGCCCTTTACGTAGAATCTAGTCCATTTTACACGTCGTGGATTGCGTTTTGTTTTGAGATGGTTTTTTCGAGATTTACTGTCTTTAAACCAAAGAACAGATCCATCTCTTTTGATGAACATCATCCCAGTTCCAGGCTCAATCTTATCTCCTGAGAAGCTACAAATTCGTTCTTCAGGCATTTTTCTCACCTCAACGTGCATTCAGTCTCTTAGCTTCACGACCAGTATCTCGAAGCATCAGAATATCTCCAACTCGAATAGGACCCAGTACATTTCGTGTAATTATCCGACCTATGTCTCGAGGATTGGGTGCATCGTTAACACGTACTTTGACTTGAGTGGCTTCCCCACGCATTCCGGTACGCCCTACAATTTCTACAACTTCAGCAGGCCATGCTTCGACTGCCATTGTAATGCCTCCTTCAATTTGCCAATCCTTCGGCCGCCGTTTTAACAGCATCAAATCGGTCGCTAGCTTCTCTACCTACATCCAGAATTGCAATAGCCGCAGTCTTCGTACCACGAGCCATCCCTGCATATTCTGCTAAGTATTCTTGACTATCAACATAGATAAATGGAATATTTTTCTCCTTGCAAATCATAGGAATATGTGCCAAAAGTTCAGGAGGATTCACATCTTCAGCCATTACTACCATCATAGCAGTTTGGCGTTCAGCACACTTAGTTACTTCATTAGCACCCTTCTTTACAGTCCCATTTCCTTCTTTTCCTACGAGCTTAACTAGCTCGAATACACTGTCCTTAATGTCTTGCGGGGTTTCAAACGCGATGTGCACACTCATTGGCATCTCCTCATGTAGCATCCGCTGCGGAGTTAGGACTTGATATAAACGCATTGGAACCAAAGAAACTTAAAATCGACTAGATATTTCTCATATCTGTTCCAATAATGCATTTACTCCACGTGCCAAAGCCGGAGCAGCAGAAACATTTGCTCTCGGATTTGGTAGTGAATCAGTTGAATGAACTCCACTAACATGACTTGAAAGGCGTTTAATGGCGCCACCAGTGAATAGTCCATGAGTACATGCAGCATGCACCTCTTTTGCTCCTTGCTTCATCAGTGCTTCTGAAGCTCTACAAATTGTTCCGCCTGTACTAATCATATCGTCTACAATTGCTACAATTTGACCATTTACATCGAGATCTTTGGGGGTATGCTCAATTGTGTGAGCGTCAATTCTTTTCTTTTCTAGATATGAAAAGGGCACGCCGATAGTTTGAGCTACTTCACTGGCTCGTTCAACTGCACCTTTGTCGGGACTGAGAATAAAATCAGGATGTACTTTTGTTTGAAGATGTAAAGCGATTTCAGACATTGAACTAACTAATTCTACAGGGGTGGTTAATCCTTCAACTGCAGCTGGTGCATGAATATCTAGAATTACTATACCATCACAATGATTGGCGAAAGTTGAAGCAAGAAATCGAGCGGAAACTGCTTCCCCAACCATGAATCGTTTATCTTGTCTTGAGTATCCGAAGTATGGAATAATGAGGAATAGACCTGGACCAACATTTGGAAGGGATCTCTCACCATTTTTTAGACTAGACATATTTCCTTCTCGAACATCGTTTAATGCATGAAGAAGGAATAGAGTTTCTAGAATTGCTGAATCGGGAAAAGTAGCTGAAACCAATGCAACAGGTCCAGAACGTACAGGTTCAATACAATCATCTGGAACTCGCACATAACCCTCTGTATCTGGAAAACGTCTTGCTTCGAGTTGAACATGGTCCCACTCTAATTCTTTTGCAAGAGCTTCCGCTAATGCTGTATCGCCACTTCCAGACGCTACAACACCGCCCATTTACTCTGAGGGAGAAGGAGCTTGTTCATGGCCATTGCGCTTGAGAAAGGGAGTGGGCGAGGCAGGATTTGAACCTGCGACCTCCCGGTTATCAGCCGGGTGCTCGAACCAAGCTAAGCTACCCGCCCATTGGCAAATCTTCCGAACAGCACTTTTGGTTAAAGCGTGACGGTTGCTTATTCTTCTTCATCTCCACCAAAATTTAGTCTTTCGTATGAGGTTAATGCCATGACTCTTTCAAGGCTGGTAGAAAGAATGACTTCATCCAAACGTGCAGTAGTTCTACTGAATTGATCTACTGGAATAAGTACTTCTTCTGGAATCCCCAATCGATAACTAACTCTTGGAAGAAGTTTGATGAAAGCACCTTTGTATGTCCTCTTGATTTTCTTCAAACCTACTACCTTTCCAATTTCATTACTGTCATTGTCTACTACTGCCCTTCCAACCATTTCGTCTGGTGCGTAAAGTCCTTCGTCGATTCTGATGGTATTTCTCCATCTACGTTGTAGTTCTCTCATCGACTTGGAGATTCTAATTGTCCCATCTGGTTGTAAACTGTGAATAAGGTCCTTTGCAAGAGGTGCAGTGAACGCTGGCTTTCTCATATATTCTTTAGCTATCTCAGCAGATACATCCAATCTCAATGATCGCACATGTTCCTTTCGAGGACTAAATCTCTGTCCTCGGACTACTCCTACGAGTTTCCCTCCAACAAATACTTCTCTGTCTATTAATTGTTCAATTGCCATTTCGTCATCCATTCTTTCATTCTCCTATCTGTATGCGTGTTTCCCATCCCGCTCTATTGGGCTTCGGTTGCATGCGAGGTACATAAAAGAATCGGATTTATTTGGCGTATAATTCAATTGAAAATATCGCCCTATTCGTTATTTTTCAATTGGAATACGCTTTATTTTCTCATTATTATCGGCCATTTAATTAATTCACTTTAAATTTGATTATGTTTAATTTTTTATTCATATTTCAATTGAATTTATTGCTATTATTGTGATTTTTTGGTGGTTGGCTATATTTTTTCTTTATTCAAATCAAATATTAATGATTTTGAGTTTTTTCACCTATTTTTCAATTGGAAAATAGCATTTGATTCTGAATATTAATTTCCTTCATTCTTCGCAATCTCTATGAGTATCCTCTTCGGACTAGGTAGGTGATGACTATGGCGGACTCCTTGGATTTGTTGAATTCAATTCGAGATCGTGTAGGCCCTGATTCAGCAAGAACTTCAGGACTTTCTAACGAAATAGTTGCTCGTTTTTGTCTATCAGATGATAAGTTAATTCAAGCGATAAATGAGGCCGTAGTGGCCTTTGATACAATGGTTGAAGAATTTGGCATAGAATTATTGCAGATGGAAGAAACAAAATTGATTTCTCATATTCAATCAGGATACATCAATTTTTATTCTGCAGCCACCATAAATCCATACATTGCACTTTCTGCTTGTGGCCCTTGGATTATCACAACAAAAGGGGCAGTCATTCATGATAATGGAGGATATGGGATGTTAGGATTTGGCCATGCACCCAATGCAGCCGTCAATGCAATGTCTCAAAATTGGGTTATGGCGAATGTTATGACTCCCTCATTTAGCCAACTACGATTAGTAGATAGACTTCAATCTGAGTTGGGTCATACTAGAGGACATTGCCCGTTTACTCACTTTATTTGTATGAATAGTGGTTCTGAATCAGTAACAGTTAGTTTGAGAATTGCAGATGTAAATGCTAGAAAACACACCGATTTAGGTGGGAGATATGAGGGTGCAGAAATCAAATTATTGGCAATCGAAGAAGCCTTTCATGGGAGGACTGATCGTCCGGCCCAACTCTCTCACTCGTGTAAAGGAAAATACGATGAACAGTTGGCAACATTCCGAGATAGAGACAATTTAATTTTGGTTCCTGCAAATGATGTAGAATCACTTCGAGATGCCTTTTCTCAGGCTGAAAAAGATGGTGTTTTCATCGAATTAATGGCCATTGAACCAGTACAAGGTGAAGGAAATCCTGGCCAATGTGTTACTAGAGATTTTTATGATGAAGCACGTCGTTTAACATTAGAACATGGAAGTATGCTTCTTGTCGATTCTATTCAAGCAGGGCTCAGAGGGCAAGGCTGTCTTTCTGTAATTGATTATCCAGGGTTTGAGGATTGTGAAGCCCCAGATTTTGAGACTTGGTCAAAGGCATTGAACGCAGGACAATACCCACTTTCTGTACTGGGGATGAATTCTCGAGCTTCAGAATTGTATGTAGTAGGCATTTATGGAAACACCATGACTACGAATCCTAGAGCATTAGAAACAGCAGTTTCAGTTCTAGATAGCGTTACTCCCGAACTTCGTGAAAATATTAGAGCAAGAGGTATTGAACTTGTTTCTGGTTTGCAACTTTTGGCGGATGAAATGCCAGATATTGTAGTAAAAGTTCAGGGCACTGGGCTTCTTTGTTGCGCTGAATTAAATCCGGAAACTCACAAAGTTGTTGGTTTTGGACAAGTAGAGGAGCGATGCCGAGAAATGGGCTTAGGAATAATCCACGGTGGACAAAATGCTCTTCGGTTCACACCCCATTTTGAAATTACTAGCGAAGAAGTTGATCTTGTTGTAGATCTTGTCCGTCAAGCACTCTTATCTCACAGAGAGTGAGGTCGTTTTATGGAGCCATTACTTCAAATCGAGAAAATCGACGTATATTCTCCAAATGGTAACGGTCCAATCAATTATTGGGTTCAAGAAATAATCGAAGGAAGAATGCCTGAATTAGATAAAGAAATACATTATTGGGTTCATGTTCGAGATGTTGAACGGGCTGTTGAGACTCTTCAAACAAACAATATTGCTGGCGTTTTTTCTCTTTCAGGGCGTCGTGCGTGGAATCAACAAATGGTTTTGGATGAAATTACTCGGCTTTGGCTTAGATTTCAGAATGCAGTTCATGGTACTCACACTGCTGAATCCTTGAGTGACATTCCTTCACCAGCGGCCTTTCAAGTTGAGGAAGAGCACATAAGGCCAAATTTGGCCCCACTTCATGAAGCCTTAGTTAATTGTGGAACAGATGGCTGGAGACCATTAATTGCTATGAGAGTAGGATTGATGGAATGCATTGCTGCTGAGCTAGAAAATACATCAAAATAAAACCGAACCTAGGAGAGGCAATAGTACCGATGCCTCTCCTTCAACAGTAATATGTGGGGCATCCGGACGAATTTTACCCCATGATATCGCTTCTCTAGTTCTAGCCCCTGATAATGAACCATCATGTTCTGGAGCCGTGGTTATACCTACAGCTGAATCTAAGCCATTTCTATATTGATTCCACCAAATTACGTGATGTTTGGATATACCTCCACCTACCATTAGTGCGTGAGATTTTTTTGCGGTCCAAGTAAGATCTGAAAGTATTTGTTCATCTGCCAAAAAATCAATCATAAATTCAGGAGATTTCTGCCTATGCATGAATAATTGAGCACCTATACTCCCATCGGAAAGACCAGGAATTACAATAGGAATTCTATGTTTTGCGGCATGGTGGAGGAAAGAGGCATCATCATCTATTCTATCTCCAAATGCCCAACAAAGTTCGACAGATCCAAAACCTAACCACGGATTTTCAGGATTTTTTTCTCTTCGTTCCTTTTCTATTTCCTCTAACCATGGAAGAATAATGGGTTCCAAGATTTCCCCGTAGCATTCGTTTGGAACAATTACATTTCCTAGTCGATTTAATCCAACATTTCCAAGTAATGCATCATCTAGGTCGAATGAACCGTGGTAATAATCTTTGAACGTCCTTGCGATATCGTGATCTAAAGTGCCACACGTTGTACTGATTACGTTGTAAGAACCACTTTTGATTGCTTCAATGAAGAAACCTCTGGTTCCTGTAGCCATGAGGCAGGCAGGAAATGATAACCAATTAAGAACAGAATTTTTTGAATTTTTTTCCCCTTTTGTTTCATCAATTGCTACTCTTAGAATATCTCGCGCTTCAACTAATTTAGTTGCTGTAAATCCTCCGGCGTTTTTCATTTGCTCAAAAAGCTCACTTACGGTATTTGTTTGAGAGAGATTGTAGTCAGAGACAGGTTGATCGAAGTCTTCTCTCTCGTACTCCATGTTCATCCGAGTGTGTGTTCACCTATCTTATCTATGGTATTATAATTATGAATTTTTCAATTGATAAATTCATTTTCTAATTGAATAATTCTATCTCTAATTTTAGCGGCTCTTTCAAATTCTAATCGTGATGCTGCCGTCGTCATCTCCTTTCTTAATCGTTCAATTAATCTGATTTTATCGTCATCTAATACTTCTGTTGCAGCATCAACCCATGATGGTTGACTAACGTTGGATAGTATTGACCCCACTTCTTCTGGATGTTCACTCCAAGTGCCTGCTCCCAAACTGAATTTTTGAACTAAATTCATGTCACGTTTTGGTTGTGATTTGGTGAAACTACCTACGAATCTTTTTCCTCCAGAAGTTCCCTTTCCTGCAGTACCTGCTAGTAATCCTTCCACTTCTTCTCCCATTGTTGGTAGCGCTTTAGTGATAGTAGAGGGAATAATTCCATTTTCTAGATTGTATTTTTCTTGTCTTTGTCTTCTTTCTAGAGTTTGCTCAATTGCTGATTGCATAGCAGGACTGATGGAATCTGAGTAAAGAATTACTCTTCCATTTTCGTTTCTTGCAGCTCTGCCAATTGTTTGAAGTAGGCTTCTTTCATTTCTCAAGAATCCTTCTCGATCTGCATCAAAAATCGACACTAAACTAACTTCTGGGATATCTAATCCTTCTCTTAGTAGGTTAATTCCTACGATTACATCGATATGACCAATTCTTAATGCCTTGATAATTTCAGATCGCTCTATTGTGCCTATTTCACTGTGTAAATAGTGTGCTTTAATCCCCATTCGTTGAAGATAATCTGATACTTCTTCTGCAAATTTGATAGTTAATACAGTAACGAGAACCCGCTCATTCTTTTTTACACATTCATCTATTTCATCCAATAAATCTTGAACTTGTCCTTCAGTAGATCTAATTTCTATTTTAGGATCTAGTAGACCCGTAGGACGAATCTCCATTTGTACAATTCCTTCAATTTCATTCATTATTTCTAACATACTTCTGCGAATTTTTGGTTCATTGGATTCAATTGCTCCACCTCCTCCGGGTGCGTGCAACAATCCGTCTGGAACGACTTGATTTGTAACTTCTGCGAGGTGTCTTAATTCACGTTCTCCAGGGGTTGCGGAAACATACAACATTCTTGGCACTAAGGCCTGAAATTCATCAATTCGAAGTGGACGATTATCAAATGCTGACGGTAGTCGGAAACCATGTTCAATCAAATTTGCTTTCCTGGATTTATCGCCTGCATGCATCCCTCCCAATTGAGGAAGAGTGACATGACTTTCATCCATAATCACAAGGTATTTTTCTGGATCTCCATGGAATGTTTGTGCACATGCAGACATGAAATCAAATAGACAATAAGGTCTTTCTCCACCTTTTCTACCATCGAAGTGTTTGCTATAATTTTCAATTCCTTTGCACGTTCCTAACTCACGTAATAACTCTAAATCAAAATCTGTTCGAGTCACTATTCTATGTGCTTCTAATTCCTTTCCTTGTGATTTGAACCATTTCTCGCGTTCACTGGTTTCTTTTTCTATTTCTATTAGTGCACGTTCAAAAGAATCTTCAGAAGTGATATAGAATTCTTTAGGGTGAATCCACGCTTCTTCAATTTCATCTAAGGGCTCAAAACTAATGGCTTCGCAAATTTGGATTTTTTCTATTCCGTCAAAACCAAATTTCACTCGAATCGGGTCGTCTCTACTTGGCATCCAAATATCCAAAATTTCGCCTCTAAGCCTGATATCTCCTCTTTGAAAATCTGATCCTGCAACTCGTCCATAATGCAATGAAACAAGTTCCCGAACAATTTCCATAGGTTCTACTTGTTGACCTTCAAAGATTCTTAAGTGATGTTGTAGAAAGGTTTCAGGGGGGTTAAGGCCATAGATGGTGGATACCGTTCCAACTACTACGACATCTGAACGACTCACTAGTGAAGCTACTGTAGAGAATCGTTCTTGTTCAATCCGCTCATTCATTTGTAGTTCTTTGTCGATGTATAGATCACGCGTAGGAACATATGCCTCAGGCTGATAGTAATCGTAATGGCTAACAAAATACTCTACTGCATTTCTTGGGAAAAGAGATGACATTTCCTGCCATAATTGCCGTGCTAATGTTTTGTTATGGCTGAGAATAAGAGTGGGGATTTGCAATTTTTCTATGACATGCGCCATTGCAAAGGTTTTGCCAGAACCGGTAACCCCTAACAAAATACACCTTTCTTGTGAATTTTCCAATTGAGAAATAATTTTTTCAATTGCATTTTCTTGGTCGCCCGCAGGTTCATATTCTGCCTCAATAATAAATGGAACCTGGTCCTTTTTTGCACGCCCATCTATCGATTTCGAGAGATCGTAAGGGTCGGTCGAAGGGTGCATTTTCTTAACCTCATGGCAGGAATAGGCCACCGTTCACATGAAGAATAGCGCCAGTCATGTACGATGAATCATCACCAGTTAAGAAGGAAACTACTGATGCGATTTCTTCTGGATTTCCTACTCTCCCCATTGGTATTTCGCTTTCTCGTTCTTTGCGTTTTGTTGCCGTATCATTTCCAATTATGTCTGTATCTATTGCACCTGGTGCAATGACATTTATTCTTTGACCAGTATTTGCTAAATTGATAGCAAGACTTCTGGCCCAAGCATGAAGTGCAGCTTTTGATGCTGCATAATCAGCTCCGTGTGGACTTCCCCTGATACCTAATTGACTGCCAATAGCAATTATTCTAGCATCCTCATTCAGGTGCGGAGATAGTGCGGTATATACTGCAACTGCGCCCTTAAAATTCACATCCATCGTTCGTTCTAGTTCTGTTAATGACAAATCTTTTGCAGGGCGTCTTTCATACATTCCATGATTCAGAACCAGAATATCTACACCATCTTTCATCCAAGGATGATCTGCTAGAATGAAGACTTCATCGGTATCTCCACAGTCTACTTTTGCAGCTACACAATCGACTCCGTCGGCTCGAAGATCTGCAATTACTGATTCTGCCGCTTGAGAATCATTGTTATATGTCAGAAGGATTCTATGTCCCTCTATTGCTAATCTTCTTGAGATTGCAGCACCAATACCTCTTCCACCACCAGTTATCACAGCGAGTCCCATTATTCTCCTCACCTAATCCATCATACAACAGTATTTTCTGGCTGAATCAATATAATTGGGATGAGAAGTACCCATCCAGTTAACATTGACGCACGGAATAATATGGTTTGAAAATCTGAAAATTTCTCTCTGGCAAGAATTACAATGATGTTGATTAGTGCCATTATTGCGGATGCAGCTAAGAACCAAATTTCATCCATTGGATTGGAGATTGCAAAGCAGGCAAACCATAGAAGAGTTAGTTGTACAGAAGTTCGAGTAGTTGCGTTTTCCCCGAATTTAGCAGGAAAAGAANAGATNCCATTTTTTTTGTCNTTTTCAATATCCATTCGAGCATAGTTGANATCAAATGANGTAATCCAAAGAGCTACGCCTAGGGAGATTGGGAAAATTGTNGNCATCCANAGAAGTTCAAAATGAGTTNCAAAAAGTCCTGTGATTGCAGCCCATCCATGAACATCTGCTGCGATAGCTACCCATGCTCCTGCAGGAGCAAGGCCTAANCATAGACCTAGCCAAAGGTGGCACAACCAAGTGTATCTCTTAGTGTAAGGATAGATAACAAATGCTANAACNGGNAGCCACGCCATCATTAATGCGACTTGGTTTAGAAGTCCAGCACCGANTAAAAGCATCAGAAGAAACAATCCAGAAAGGGACCATGCTGTTTTAATTGTCATTTTCCCGCTTGCAAGNTGNCTTCCTTCTGTNCGTGGATTTTCTGCATCTATTTCCCGATCAATAATTCGATTTAGTGACATTGCAAGNCCTCTTGCACCTATGGCTGCAATTANAATCCACAACAAATCTATCCTAAACCAAGGNGGATTGAAATCTGAAATAGGTAATTCATGACTGAATTGATTGAATNCTATAATGTAGCCAATTAGAATAAATGGNAGNGAAAATAGTGTATGTTCAATTTTGACAAATTCCAANATTTCTTTCATACCCATCTAATCATNCCTAAATTAACAAGTGAGGGGGCCACATTCGACTCCCCAACCCATCTTCTTCTGCGTGNGATCTAACTCGTTCCATGATTTCTGGATCATGTAGAGTTACAGCAGGCCACCTTCTGATNGGATAATCNCCNTCCATNGATGGNATAGGNACTGTAGCATCCCANGCTACTCTACTTTTTCCAACATCAAACCTAAGTCCACGATCAACNTCAAACCTAGCAAATAATTGCCACAATAANCTCCTTCTCGCTTTNGGNCCATTTAGTTCAAGNTCATCATCTGTGATGAAAAGCCATCGTAATGTCTTAGAATTTTGCAATTGCCAAATTGAATTTATCAATTGAGAAATTTTATTTTCNTTTTCCTTTGCTAATTCNTCNTTTAATCCAAACATTCCTTTCCGAGGATCAGGTCTTCCATCTACTGATGTAGTCACTACAAGCATACTTGGACGNAGNAATCTTGCATCNGAAACACTTTCCANATCAAGAACAGATTGTAGAAAACCATCNGGTACACCTGGGGGCTTACCNTTNCCNTTTCTCCATCCNGGAGCAATACGTTTTGGAGAACCTTCGGGACCTTCGGAGTCACTACGTGGATCTGCATCAGGAATAGTTGTAGCATCTATCAGAATTTTTGATTGAACATTTTCATATGGCGTTGCAGGATCTAATGAATCCCCGACCATCCCTTCGATGACGATAATATCTTCTCGAGGGTCNACCTTGTCATTTAACGCATCCAAAAANAATTCTAAGTCATCTGGTTTTTGATCTGAGTCCACCGCAACTATTGTTTTCAGAAACATCATTTGTCCTGCNCCAAATAATCCCAATGCTGTTTTTCTCGCTTGTCTTGGATATCTTTGTTTTGAAGCCACTATAGCTAGATTATGAAAACCGGTTTCCATNGGTAAGTGAACGCCCATNACATCTCTATGTTGAAATCTTAGTACTGGGCTGAATTGTTTTCCAATNGCTTCTCCAAGAAAACCATCTTCCATAGGAGGTAAACCTACTATGGTAGCNGGCATCATTGCATCTTTTCTATGAGTTACTGCTGTTACCTTNAGAACNGGGTATTGTCCNGTAAGNGAATAGAATCCAAAGTGGTCCCCAAAAGGTCCTTCAGATTTCATTTCTCCAGGTTCTACATATCCTTCGATAACTATGTCTGCATCAGCAGGAACCCAGATATCTTGGGTGAGNGCTTTGACGATTCGTAGGCGCCTACGCCCTAAAAATCCCGCAAACATATATTCTTCCANATTATCNGGAAGTGGTGAAATTGCCGAGAAAATTAGTTCAGGAGGCCCTCCAATACAGACTGCAACNGGCATTTTACCATCAGNATATNCAGAGGCATGTTCGGCTCCATGTTTGTGAATTTGCCAATGTAGCCCCAATTCNTTTTTTCCATGTACTTGTGCTCTATACATCCCAAGATTATGTTCTTCAGTTGCTTGATTTTTTGTTACAACTAATGGCAATGTAATATAGTGCCCTCCATCCATTGGCCATGTTTTTGGAATTGGTANTTTAGTTAGATCAACTCCGTCCATTGCTATTTCTTGACATTTAGCACGNCGGACNTTTTTTGGAGGGAGAGCTAAAGCATCCTTTGCTAGNGGAAATCCTTTCCATGGTCTTTTTACAAATTCCCCAATATCNGGTTTCATTAGAGAAACCAGTCTATCTCCAATTTCAGTATCACTTTTTGCTTGTAAAGCACGTAANGTTCGTTCCTTTGAACCAAATAGNTTCATCACAAGAGGAATTTCAGAGATTGTTCCNTCTGGTAATTCAGGNTTTTCAAAAACAACNGCGGGNCCNCCTGTCTTTACNAGAAGGTCTGCAATACACCCNGCTTCTAAGTCTACTCGTACAGGACGTTCTATCCTNATTACATCTCCATCTTTTTCTAATGCTCGCACATAACGCTTCAGAGTCTTCCACGCCATAGTGNTCCGTCTATGGGGGACACATGAATAGATTACCTTTCAAGCGATAGTTGATGCACTGGTTTTNGTTCGCTNNTTCATGGNCACAACCTGCGATGTACTTGTTGTGGGTGCGGGCCCCGGCGGAGGGTCTGCAGCATTACATGCGTCTNGATTNGGATTGNATGTNATTGTAATCGAAGATCACAAAGAGATAGGGACCCCTGTTCATTGTGGCGAATGTATTTCAGATATTGCAGTAGCAAATCTTGATCTTGAACTTCCTCAAGAAGTAATTAGTAAGCGAGTACATGGAATTAGAGTGATTTTTCCAGATGGAACCAANAAATGTTTAACAGAACANGGATATGTNTTGGAAAAACATCTATTCGAGCAATGGTTGATTGGAGAATCANTTGAATTTGGNGCTAAATTGTTTCTTGGACATAAACTTCAGTCAATGGAGAGAATAGAGGAAGATGGCCGATTATGGGGGCATCTATGTGAAGGGAAAGGGGAAGAATTCCCAATNAAAGCGAGAATTGTAATTGACGCATCGGGAGTAGCCGGTATTTGTTCAAAAATATTAGATCTTAACGAACGTCCTAAGGTTATTGCTGGAATGCAGTATGAAATTCTNGAAGTCCCAACTGATGATTATCTTGATTTTTATATTTGGCCAGAATATGTAGANAANGGATATCTTTGGATGATTCCAAAGTGNGATGGGCGTGCAAATGTTGGATTAGTTACAGAAGATAAGAGTGGAGCTGTGAAGGAANTAGATCGTTTTATTTCTAATATGCCNGAATTTAATCAATTAGAAATNGTAAATCCTCCATGGAGGGATGATGGTAGGAAGATTCGAGGATTTGGAGGTACAATTCCNATNTCTGGNCCTCATCANAAAACACATTCCGATGGNNTCCTTCTGATTGGTGATGCTGCAGGTTTTACATCTCCATTGTTTGAAGGGGGATCTCATTTAGCGTTGAAATCAGCACAGTTTGCNGCAATCACTGCTGCCGAAGCGTTATCTAAGAATGATGTTTCTTCTACTGCTTTGGCTGGATATTCTGAGAAATGGAAAGCAGAATTTCCNCCCTATCATAAGATTTTGAGAGGNAAAAGTGCATTATATTCTCTTTCTGAAAAAGACATGTCTACAATGGCTAGATGTTTCCCTGATGAAATGGGTAATATGGGCATTTCNGGAAAAGCAATGGTTGTTCTTCGTTTACTGNTTAGAAGACCAAGTTTGTTTTTCANANGGATAATTCCTGCAATGCTGGCATTTGGCTATAGTCGAGCCAAGCACTATGGTTGGTAACAATATAGCCGATGCTCTATTGAGAGGGTGGCTTCGGTCACCCGTCGGGATTGGCGATGTGGTTGGACTTACTTCTTCTTGGAGTTCCATGTTTTGCAACACTAATTGCGATTCGTCATACANTTATTTNCCGAACCCCTCATCCCAATGAATTTGTTATTCTTGGAATACAGTCATTACCCTTTTTCGTTCTTGTTTTTGCGTTTTTAGTTGATTATGATGCTTTACGAACAGTCAGGATAAANGGTTCTTACAATCTNCCCATNCACTACCGAATTTCAGCAGTATGGGCCGGACGTTCAGGTCCATTGTTACTTTGGATTGCAATGTTAGTGTTGGTTAGATTATGGTGGAGGCATATTTCTTCGGAAAACATAGAAAAGAAAAGAATCGGTACTGCTGGAATCCTCCATATTCTGATACTTTTCCTCTTTGTTGTGGCCTTTTTGCTTCAACCATTTGCTTTTGATGATTCAGCACCTCGCTCAGAATTGAACGTATTTCTTCAAACTGATTTGATGGTAATTCATCCCCCTATTGTATTTGCGTTCTATGCATTTTGTCTTGGGGTCGGTTCAGTAGCATTGGAAGGAATTTTGAATAATTTAGATCCATTTTTGATTCATCAAAAACAGTTGCCATTAGCTAGAGCTGCTTTTCTTTCCGGAACCGTAGGAATTGGTTTGGGGGGATTGTGGGCCTATACTGTGTTAGATTGGGGGGGATATTGGGCGTGGGATCCGGTTGAAACTGCATCACTATTACCATGGCTTTCACTTCTACTTCTTCTCCATTTACGCATGACTCCTAAGATGAAGAATCATGGTTCAGCAATTGTCTGGTCACCTGTACTTGGATTGCTTACTGGTGCATTAGCTATGCATTCAACTTTGGTGACTCGTGCTAACGGGGTTTGGGCTTCAGTTCATGCATTTGTTGCATCCGAGAATGGAGAGGCTTTAGCCAGTGATGCCTACATTCGAGTTCTATCATTGTGGGATTCTGGAGTAGAGGGAACTGAAGTTTTGCTTCAATTTGCAGTGATGCTCGTCTTCATTATCTCAGCAACATATTGGCTTGGGCGACATCGTGCAGAGAAGATATTGATTTCTGGTGAAGAAATATTGCTAACATCTCGTCCAATATTGGGCTTTTTCATTATTATTGGCGTGATATTAATTCTCATAAAATCTGGTTCACTTTCAGTAACAGTACTACTATTGCCTCCCCTTTTCTTAATGTTACATGACAGAGATCAATCTCTGTTATGGCCATCAGTTGGGGTTGTAATCTTACTATTTTCACGTTGGTCTTGGCATCTTGATTCAATTGAAGCAGGTATTGGAATGTCTTTGTTACTATTACCGTGGTTGTTGGCTTCAGATGAAGATACAAATGTCATTACTCCTTCACTCTCAAGGTTCACATTATATGTCCCGTTAGCGGGAGGTGGTTCATTCCTAATTCTTACATGGCTCTTATTATTGGCAGAAATCGACGGTTCTTCTCCTGAAGCTCACGAAGCATTTGGATCAATTTTGATTGCATTATTGTCTTCGGCACTACTGATATATTCACTAAGGAGAGCATCGAAATTTCAACGTTGGGCGACGTTAATTCTAGCAATTGTATTCTCATTTTCTGCAGCGGTTTATGGAATGGAGTTATTCCCGCTTCCAGGAAATGCAAGCCAATTGTTAACTCAATCAATTAATCGAGGACACATTAGTCGTTTCCTTTTGGTTTGGTTAATCATCACAACACCCCCTTCAGTAGTTGATTTAGTCTCAACAATTCGAGAAACCACGTCTAGAAATCGAAAAAATCCNCCCTCNTTTCGTAGATTAGGTTCTCATTTAGCTCATGCTGGAATATTNTTCCTCTTGATAGGTCATGTACTTACAACTACATTGGTTGACCGAGTTGACCCCTCTCACCAAATTACATTGATTAGAGANGAATCTGTTCGNCATGGTGATTATTATTNCANAATGACCGATATTTTAACNACNTCNCCNGGTGATNTAGAATACGATGATCGTTTTTCAATTGGNGATGGCTTCTTTGGNATACAAATTGAAGTGTANGATTTAGATGGAAGTCTAATCGGTTCNGTAGAACCNGGAGTTTTGAGNTTTGATTCAGCAGATGGNGCAATNCGTCCTCGTTCAGAAGTTGANCGTATTGTACAATGGAGTGGAGANACAATCTTGATTCTTGATTTAACTCAAATGAACCAAATNATGACACAAGCTATGATGGGTGATCTTGATGATGTGGATCGAGTACGTCTAACGGTTTATGACTTANCTGGAAGCCATCTAGTNTGGTTTGGTTGGGCTTTAATTATCATTGGTTCNGCATTTACNCTNACTAAGGTCCGTAGTAAAGAAAANCAAGAATCTGAGTAATTTNATTGATTGAACTAAGGGCCACTCTCATAAGGGTGGAGCAGGTCGCGCGGTTGTCCTTCAAGGAGGTAATATGTATGGAGACCGGTTCGATTGTCCACATAGATTATGACTTGTATAACGCTGATTCAGGNGACCTTATCGAAACTACTCGAGAGGAAGTAGCNCAAGAACACGATAGACACGAAGCCAATCGAACCTATTCTCCGCTGATTACTGTCATCGGTGATGGCAGATTAATCAAGGGTTTTGAAACACATCTTGAGGATGCNAAAATCAACACAGATTANGAGTTNGATATTCCTCCCGCGGATGCATATGGAGAACGTGATGCAAGTGCAGTCGAAGTAATGAGTTTGCAACAACTTTCACGGTCNGTTCGAGATCCAGAAAATCTTCAGATTGGTGGGATGGTNGAAATTGGAGGTAGGANNGGTNTTCTCAAATCGTTCCGTTCAGGTCGAGCTAGCATTGATTTTAATCACGCATTAGCAGGCGTCACACTTCGATACAAATACAANATTGTAAAAGAAGTAACAGATAGATCTGAGAAAGTAACCACATTGTTAGAGACNAACACTGGAAGAGATGGATTTGAGTGTTCATTTGAAGNAGATGATCTTACAATCACTCTCCCNGAATATGTTTCATANGATCAGAATTGGGCTTACACTAAGTTTGGNTTAATTCGTACACTAAGAGATCATGTAGGNGTTCAAACCATTATTTTCNGAGAAGTCCATTCACCTATGGTCGCTGAAGAGGAAGGTCAAGAAGATNCAGATGTAGATTTACAATCACTTTCTGTTGCAGAATTGAAGGAACTTTGCAAAGCAGCAGGTCTTCCAGTCGGTGGNAAGAAAGCAGATTTAATCNCCCGANTTTCTGAATCTTCTAGCGAAGAAGAGTGATTTTAGCGCAATGGTCATNATTAGGAGGTCTGTCGTCTGATTGTGGACCCNTTGCGTTCTAGTGAATACCTCGATGATATGAGNCTCTCATGGTGGGAGAGATTATCCATTTATGCTCTAGGNATCATCATTTCTATTGTGGCATTAGCANTTNTTTCTGAATCNATGATGCAAGGTAACTTTTTGGATACTGTATTTCAAGAATATTTTCTAGATCCAATTCGGGCTGAGAGTTTAGCCGATGGTTCTTANAATCAAGTTAACACACTTTCATACAACGTTACTCTGATATTATCNGTCATCTCGATTGCGGTAATTCTTAGAAGATTAGGAATNGCTGCCACAGAATGTACAATTATTGCAATTATTCCATGGGTGTTTTGGGCAGCACTTGGAGAGGTTGTAGAGGATGCAGGACTTTTCGACCTCACTCTTCAACCATGGTTTGTTTCACCNGGAATNCATTTTCAAGGTGCTATNTGGGTGGTTTCTACAGGTTTTCTTGCATCAATTGCTGCNAATTCNGGTAATGAAAAAGACGATCGATTATGGGTCACTGGGGCCTCAATTTCTTTGATANTGTTTCAAACTATACTGTTCCTAACATCTCTACAGGAAGGAAGAATAGGAACTGCAATGGAAGATTATCTAAATTTATGGCCCGTTGCNATTTTTGGAATATTTGGNATNATATTTGCAGTTGTTTCACATCCATTTATGGAGCGNTGGTCTTCAATTGAGCAAGGTTTATTCCAAGTAGGGATTGGAGGTTGTTTTGTTTTGTATGGTTGTCTTCATTCNTATATCCAAATGATGNTAAAGTTAGCAGAAGCAGGTCAAAAATCAACTCTTNNNATGATAGATAGATCATCAGTTTCANCGGATGGAGTAGTAGATATATTCCANCCNGAAGTATTTTTTTGGACACTAGTTGTTCCTGCATTNGTTCTTATTCCAGTATATTTCTTAGTTGGNCGTCCTAACTTAAACAAACTAAACAATTGTGCAATATCTACTCCNGGNCTACTTCCACCAGGTCTNTCATTATCTGATTATGAAACTGAAAGAACACAATTTCATGATAATATGGAATCATTAGCTTGGAAGGCCATACTTGCNTCNCCAATTGTACTTTTTGCTATGTATGGTCAAGCNGTTGATGGAATTGCAACGGGAATTGGTTTGGTTGAGTATGGATATATGGAGAAACATGTATTTTCAAGNGCTGTAATCGATTTCTTTGGTACAGCATATGGATTCACAGTNCTGAAATGTTTTNTTGGNGTAGTAGTATGGTGGTTTTATGCTCTCCAACGGTGGGAGNATAGGTANCGTCATCTTAGAATATTGATGGCTTTGGCATTGATGACTGTNGGTTTAGCCCCTGGTCTCAGAGATGTATTCCGNATGGCNCTAGGGGTCTGATTCCCCGCTTCATTCAAGGCCGGCCTCGTTCTGGATAGGTCCGAGTCTCATGGATGTCCTACCCACTAGGGNGAATCGGTCTGACGAGAAATTTGTAGAAAGAGTTGCTCATAATGATGGACTGCTCCGCATATTGAGGGANGAATTAGAGAAAGTAAAGAAAGGNGGTGGAGAAAAATATGTTNAGCGNCATCGTAATCGAGGCAAGGCTTTAGCAAGAGAAAGAATTCAATCCATTTGTGATCCTGGAACTGCTTTTCTAGAAATATCTCCATTGGCTGCTCATGGATTGTATGATGGAAAAGCATCATCNGCAGGAGTTGTTACCGGAATTGGAGTAGTTCATGGTAGNGAATGNATGTTTGTTGCGAATGATGCAACTGTTAAGGGCGGTTCATATTATCCGATGACGGTAAAGAAACANATTCGAGCACAAGAAATTGCTGAAGAAAACAATATTCCATGTATCTATCTTGTAGATAGTGGNGGNGCATTTCTTCCAATGCAAGATGAAGTATTTCCGGACAAAGGACANTTTGGACGAATTTTCCGCAATCAAGCCATTATGTCTGGTAAAGGAATCCCTCAGATTGCTGCAGTGTGTGGTTCTTGTACTGCTGGAGGNGCATATGTTCCAGCCATGTCTGATGAATCAATTATTGTAAAGGGAAATGGNACTATNTTCCTNGCAGGCCCTCCATTAGTGAAGGCAGCTACTGGAGAAGAAGTAACTGCAGAGGAATTAGGTGGGGCAGATGTNCACACNCGTCTTTCCGGTGTTGCAGACCATTTTGCTGAAGATGAGCCAGAAGCATTGCGAATGGTGAGAAATGTCGTGGAGAATCTTAANCCAACCNAAAAAACACGTCTAGATACCATTGATCCTGAACCGCCTCGACACGATATAGATGATCTTCTAGGAATTATTCCAGAAGATAATCGAACTCCATATGATGTCNGAGAAGTAATTTCTAGAGTTGTCGATGGTTCTCGTTTCCATGAATTCAAACCTCGTTATGGGACCACTTTGGTTTGTGGNTTCGCNCGAATCCACGGNTATCCAGTAGGTATTGTGGCNAATAATGGAATTTTGTTTTCTGAATCATCCCANAAAGGNGCNCACTTCGTTGAATTATGTGGTCAAAGAGGAATTCCTCTNGTATTTCTCCAGAATATTACTGGATTNATGGTCGGTAAGGATTACGAAGCAGGAGGAATTGCAAAGGATGGNGCAAAACTAGTCACTGCAGTTTCTTGTGTGCCNGTTCCAAAGTTTACAATAATCATTGGAGGCTCTCACGGAGCAGGCAATTATGGAATGTGTGGTAGGGCATATGANCCACGATTTTTGTTTATGTGGCCNAATTCTAGAATATCTGTAATGGGNGGTCCTCAAGCCGCACAGGTTCTCAGTACTGTGAAGCAAGATCAAAGAATTAGAGAGGGCTTAGANCCAATGGATGAGGNAGAAGTNAAGGCATTCGAAGAGCCAACATTACAAAAATATGAGACAGAAGGGAGCCCATACTATTCAACTGCTAGATTATGGGATGATGGCATAATTGATCCAAGAGATACTAGAGATATCTTAGGCCTGTGNATTAGTTCAAGCTTAAATGCTCCATTACCAGATACAAATTATGGTATTTTTAGAATGTGATAATATGAATTCTGCAACCAATAATCTGCCTGAAACCGAATTATGTACACTGATTATTGAAGGTTCAGTAGCAAGAGTTACTCTTTGTCGCCCTGATGTATTTAATGCCCTAAATGACCAATTAATTTCTGAATTAATTGAAGTTCTAGATTGGACATCGAGGAGATCTGTNTTTTCATTAGGTGAATTGAAAGATTCGAATGGAAATGAAAANCTNAGAGTTCTTGTTTTNGAGGGCGAAGGTAGACATTTTTGTGCCGGAGCAGATATCAATATGATGAGAGATGCAGGTGCNAAAAGTCCTGAAGAGAATAGAGTNGATTCAGAGCGTCTTGATCGTNTATTCAANTCATTGTGGTCCCATCCGTGTTTTACAATAGGTGTNNTACAAGGTGTCGCATTAGGTGGAGGTGCAGGATTAATTGCTTGTCTTGANTACGTAATCGTGGAACCNAAAACAAGAATAGCACTTTCNGAAGGTAAACTAGGGATTCTNCCAGCCGTAATTGGGCCCTATGTATATCGACGTATAGGAAGTGCACAATTTAGACGTCTTGCGATGATGGCATCTAGAATTGGTTCAGATGAAGCATTACGAATCGGGATGGTGGATCAAATTGAAGANAATCCGGANTCTGCTTCNGCAGCTGTCGGGGCANTAATTTCTGAAGTTTTGACTACTGGTCCAATGGCAGTGGGTGAAGCAAAACGATTAGCTTTGACATTCGATCGTTGGACGGATTCAGATGAAAAGTTGAGACTTTGGACATTGGATAAAACAAGTGAAATGCGTGGTTCTAAAGAGGGACAAGAAGGCCTTGCCTCATTTTTGGAAAAGAGGCCTGCTGATTGGAAACCAGATTCGGAGTGATTGAATGGGTCAGCCTGAATGGATGAAAACGGCTCCAATGCCNATTTCATCNATTTTAGTAGCCAACAGGGGAGAAATAGCCTGTAGGATTATTCGTGCTTGTCAAGAAATGGGAATAGAAAGCATTGCGATTCAATCAGATTCAGATTCAGGNTCTTTACATTCAGAGTTAGCAGATCGTGTAGTCAATTTACCAGGNATGGTTTTAGCTGAAACATATCTCAATAGTGATGCAATTATTGAAGCCGCAAAATCATCAGGTGCTGATGCAATTCATCCAGGNTATGGTTTTCTTTCAGAGCGGGCAGATTTTGCAGAATCTGTAACNTCTGCTGGTTTGATTTGGATTGGCCCTTCACCAGAGGCAATTAATTCGATGGGGGACAAAGTAACAGCTCGACGTCGAATGGAAGATGCTTCAGTTCCAGTAATTCCAGGAAGAGAAGTATTAGTTGGGGTTGATGAAGATACTACAATTGACTCATTAGTAGATGCAGCGACNGCTGTAGGCTATCCTTTGTTGTTGAAAGCAAGTGCAGGAGGGGGNGGCAAAGGAATGAGAGTAGTTCGAGAGCCTAAGCGCCTACAACAAGAGTTTACAGCAGCTCAGAGGGAGGCAGAGAGTGCATTTGGGGATGGTACGGTATACATTGAACGNCTNCTAGAAAATTCTAGACATATCGAAGTTCAGGTTCTAGCAGATAATCATGGAAATACANTNCATTTGTTTGAAAGAGAATGTAGTATTCAACGNCGTCACCAAAAGGTCGTAGAAGAGGCCCCNTCGCCTGTTTTGAATTCTGAAACTAGATCNGCGATGGGNGCAGCCGCAGTTTCAGCTGCTGAAGCGGTTTCATATTCGGGTGCAGGAACTGTAGAATTTCTTCTTTCTNCAGACGGCTCGTTTTATTTTNTAGAAATGAATACNCGCATTCAAGTGGAGCATCCAGTTACTGAATGTATTACTGGTNTTGATTTAGTTGAGCAGCAGATTCGTGTTGCCTCAGGGCTNCCNTTATCCTTTANTCAAGGAGATTTATCGATTAGGGGTCATGCGATTGAGGTTCGAATATATGCTGAAGACCCTTCAATGGGATTCTTACCAGCAACTGGCCCTCTAGCAGTATTCAGTCCACCAGAAGGGCCTGGAATTAGACTAGATACAGGTGTGCGCCAAGGAGATAAAGCTCGAATTGACTTCGATCCGATGTTGGCAAAACTGATTGTCCATGGTTCTAATCGTGAACAAGCGATTCGTCGAATGGAAAGAGCATTAGAATCATTTGTCGTGTTAGGAGCAACTACCAATATTGGTTTTCTAATTGACATCATGAAACACCCCTCATATCATGCTGGAGAAACTACCACTAATTTCATTGAAAATCATTATCCAGATGGGTGGAAATCAGGTTCTATACATGCATCATCCGCAGTATTGGCAGCATCTGCTGAATTTTTGGGATTACATCGCACCCTTGTCGGTTCAACTAGCGATGATTCAGGAAGAACTTCTTCTAATGATCCATTTTTACTTTTGAATAGGAGTTTTCCATGAGGTGTTTTGATGGTAGATTTGTTGGATTCTAGTGGAGTGAAATGGAAAATCCAGTTGAGTGGTTCACCAGCTACTCCAATTTCTATTGAATCAGATGGGGGACAAATGGAATTAATTGGGATTTCATCTAGCGCTGATTCTCGACCCAATAGGATGATTATTCAAGATAATGGAGTAGAGAAAGTTGTTTTTTGTGCCAAAGTAGGTTCCAAATGGTGGTTACACCATGATGGAACAGTAAGTGTATTCGAAGTTGTAGAGCCTGGGGCATCTTCATCGAATAATAATGAAGGAGAATTAACTGCTCCAATGCCTGGAAAAGTCTTGGAAGTATTGGTTCCTGAAGGTGCAAAAGTCACTGAGGGCCAACCTCTTATGGTTTTAGAAGCAATGAAAATGGAACACAGAATTCTTGCAGATTTTCCTGGAACTATCTCTGCAATCCATTATGCTGCTGGCGATCAAGTAGATGCTGGCTCAGTTTTATTGGATTTAGATCCAGAAAATGAATAATTTCAATTGAATTATTGATTTTTAAATATTTAATTTTCCAATTGGAAATTAAATTTACCAATTGCATTTTTCGAGATATTTTTGTTCTTTGAACCATGGTTGTAGTACATCAGGAATTCTTACTCTTCCATCATTTTCTTGGAATTGTTCCATTATTGTAACCAATGCTCTCGAGGTGGCTATAGCTGTAGAATTCAAGGTATGAACAGATGAATTACCATCAGATGTCCTGTATCTCATTTTTAATCGATTAGCTTGATAGTCTGTACAGTTAGAACAAGACACCACTTCTTTGTAATTGTTAACGCCAGGTAACCAAGCTTCTAGATCATATTTCTTTGCAGCCACAGTACCCATGTCTCCTGTACAAATATTCACTACACGATAATGTAGGCCTAATTCATCCCACAAATCAATGCAATTTTGAAGTAAATCTTCATGATGATCCCAAGATTCTTCAGGTTTGCAGATTACGATTTGTTCAACCTTAGTGAATTGATGAACTCTCCAGATTCCTTTGTCTGATAGACCATGAGCGCCCACTTCTCTCCTAAAACAAGGGCTAACTCCAACCATTTTGATTGGAAGTAGTGATGGTTCTATGATTTCATCCATAAACATAGCAGTAAGGGGATGTTCACTAGTTGCAATTGCATAATATCCATCGGGTTGAATATCATACATTACCGTTTCAAAATCACCTAAATCTGTAACTCCTTCATATGATTGACGATTCATCATTACTGGCGGTTGTACCAATGTATATTCTCTATTAACCAGAAAATCGATTGCAAATTGTTGTAGAGCTAATTCTAGACGTGCTAAATCCCCTTTGAGATAGTAGAATCTAGATCCTGCGACTTTGGCTGCTCTACCTAAATCAACCCATGCGTTTTCTTCAATAAGGTCGTTGTGAACTTTCGGCTCAAAGTCAAAAGTTGGCTTTTCACCATGCATTGAATGTGCAGTATTTCCTTCATCATCATCTCCTAATGGTACACTTTCATGTAGAATATTGGGGATTTTCATACGAATTAGATCTCTATTTTGTTCCGTTTCATCTGCCTTAGAACCTAATTTCTCTATTTCTTCTCCTAAATTTGCTACTTGAGCAAGAATTCGTTCTGCTTCTTCAGAATTCCCCGATTTTTTCGCTGCTGCGATATTCCTAGCGGCATCATTTCTTTGTTTTCGGATCTGATCGGCTCTGTATCGAAGGTCCTTCCATTCTTGGTCTAATGAGATTACTTGGTCGATTAAATCATGCGGGATCCCTCTACGGTCATGATCAGCACGAATAACATCGGCCAATTCTCTGAACATCCGCATCTCGAGCATGTGAACGGGCCTAGGAGGGGGCACATCGCTTCAACGGTTCCCTCAAAATAGGGTGATATTGAATGCCAATGCATCGAATCCAAGAACTACGATAGTTGTAAGTAAATATCCTAGAATAGAACCGCCATTTAGTAATGGCAAACCTGCTTGAGGTTTCCCTCTTGCAACTTGAGTCATTAGAATGGCATACCCAATCAAACCACCGATAAGGGTTCCAAAGGCAACTGTAGTAGGTCCATGTAATCCTGCAAATCCGATTTCGTTTGGCAACCATGTCATTGCTGAAATTACTAGAATTCCTGGAAAAATTACATCACCAAGGCCCATGAACATGGCATCTGCTGTTTTTTGCCTCTCTTTAGTAGGCTGAATCGGTATTTCAGAGTCCGAATTATCTTTCTTTGCATTTTCAGTTTCTTGAGCAATTCTATCTCGTTCAGCCATTCGTCCTTCATCTTCATCTAGGAACGAGTAATCTTTGTCTTTTGGAGCTACAAGTAGAATTGGGAGTTTTAGATCAATCATGGTATCTGCAAGAGTAAGCATATGTTTGCTACCATTTACCGCCCAATGATCGTAAAATGCCATTGCAATCATGAAGATAATTACGAGCCATGGAACAAATGAAACCCCTAACATTACACTTACTCCGGCTCCAACCAGTATTCCTGTAGTGTTTACCACATACCATTCTGGACGTAGAATAATGGCTCCCATCAGAATGATGCTTAATATCAATCCAATTACATCAGCCCAACTCACTCCAACTCCATCTATTTCGAATGGAGGAGCTTGAGGAAGATTCCATACAACCATTTTCAATGGTTCATCAAATGAACTTGTATTTGTATCGAATAAGATTACGCCTTCTTTCAAGATTGTATAATCAGAATGAGCACGGTATTGGATTGAGATCGATACCATTTCATTTCCAGGAATGACAACTTCTCGAGTTCTCTCAATTTTTGAACTTCCCATGAATATTCGTAAATCTTCTCCATCAAGTACCCACAAATCATTGGCCCCCCCATTGCAACAATCTCCTAAGAAAAGCCCTCGAATTGGTCCCTCAAAAACTCCGTTGAAATTTACAGCATCATTAGTAACAACAGTCCCATTTGAATGAATCCTAAATCCACTTACGACTCCGTCTATTTTACCTAAATATAGGCTAAATTCGTTAGCAGAATCATTTACAATTTCATTTGTATCGCTGCCGAATGTTACTGCTGTGAACATATCCCCTTCAGGAAGAGAATAATTCCAGAGAGGTTCAAGGAAAGGGGGGTTGAATCCTTCTCCATGTGGTTCATCAGGGATTTCAAAAACACCTGCCCAACGACTGGAAACGATTAGCATATGTTTTTCTCCAATATGTTCAGCAGTTCGAATATTTGAGGGGTCGAATCCGTCAGGCATCAACCATTCCCAATTTGCATTTCTAGAACTGTTAACTTCCTCAATTGGTTTGAATGGGTCAATTTTCATCAGACTTCTTCGAACAATATGCCATGCTTCTCCTTCTGAACTAACAAAACCAAGATTACAATCATCGTCGTATCTCTGTACTACTTCTCCATTTTCAGAATCTATCTGAATCCATTGAGTCCAATCACACATTACAATATCATTATTGGATGACATAAAGAATGGATTAGGAGAAGCTATTTCATCACGTAAATCAGAGACATTAGTTGACCAATTCACATTTCCTCCAGCATATGCCCCCTCTTCTCCAATGGCTTCGTTCACTGAAATGAGATGATTGCCATCGTAGAGAATTAAGTTGTCTGTGTTTCCTAATTCTTGAAGAAATCGAGCACCAGATTCTGTTTCTGTTGTAGTAGCTGTTAGTTCTTCAGTAGGAAGAGCTAGGTGTGCCATTGGAATTAGGCTGTACGACAAAGCAATCCAAAGAACGAATAGAATTCCAAATTGAATGAATTTTTCCATATTTTTCTTAGCTAACCAGATTATAATGGCCGTGAAAATTAGAATAAAAACGCCCTCAATTAGAATAAATCCTAATTTGGTACTTCCTGTTGCCCCGAAGGCACGTAATTCATCACGATCGTAAAATGGTTGTATTAGTGTTGCTAGAAATATCGTTACGGTGAACATTCCCGCCATTCCAAACATGGATGTCCATTGCCCCTTCAAGACCTCCATTAGGGGCGCATCGGCCTTCGCCATGTTGGTAGGGAAATTCAAATTACATTTCATTATATGGACATCTTATGGGGGAAGAAGCCGACTCGGACAGAATTGAAGATTTTCTGACCCCTAGAGAATGGCTGGAAGAACGAAAAAAAATTGGAATGCGTCCTGGTTTAGAAGTCACGTATTCGTTGCTATCTCGCTTAGGTATGCCTCAAATGTCGTTTCCTTGTGTTCATGTAGCAGGTTCTAATGGTAAGGGAACTACATCTGTTTATCTCGCAAATACTCTGAGTTTATCAGGGAAAAAGACGGGTTTGTTCACTTCTCCACATCTTTGTCGTGTTGAGGAAAGAATTAGAATTGATGGACGCCCAATAAACTCAGAGCAGTTGGACAAAGCAATTCATGCTGTTCGGGCTATGTCTGAAAAAGAGCCTATTTTAGAACCCACATATTTTGAAACTCTTTTCTTAGCAGCAATGATTTGTTTTAGAGCAGAAAATGTACAACGTGCAGTAATTGAAGCAGGATTAGGTGGACGATTAGATGCAACTAGGTGTTGTTATGCTGATTATACAATTTTAACCGAGATTTCATTAGAACATACAGAAATATTGGGTGATAAAATAGAATTGATTGCTAAAGAAAAGGCAGCAATATCTAGGCCAGGAGCAACTATGCTTGCAAAATGGCCGTATAATCCGGATGTAATGACCGTGATTGAAGAAGCCACAACTAGGGGTTGTGGATTTTGGTGGCGGGGGGATCGTTTGGCATTGGTTACTTTTGAAAATGCAAATGAACCATTTAGAAAAATGGCAAGTGGATTAGGAGATGGAGAGACCATTCCATATGGTGTATTTGATGGTGCTATGACTATGAATTTGGATAATGCAATACTAGGTCATGCTGCAGCTTGGTTAATTCTTCCATATCATCCAGGTGTTCCCCCACTATATGATGTGATGGAGAGAACGTTTTGGCCAGGCAGGATGCAAGAAATATCTGGACCTAAGGATGTTGAATTGTTGCTTGATTGTGCCCACAATCCAAGTGGAGTAGAAAAAATGGTCAATGAATTAAAACTCCGAAAGCAGCGAGAAAAGGGAGCAGGTCGACCTTTTTCTCCATCCGCGATACTAATTGGTACATCAAAACAGAAGGATTTGTCTGTTTTTGTCCACCCTATTGTAGAATTAATTTCTGAAATGGGAAATCCAATGGTTGTGGTTACAGAGCCATCAGGAGGTCGTTTACCTCCCGTTCAGTGTGATGATTTAGCAGCAGAAATTAGACACCAATTTCCAGATTCCCGTATTCAAATAAGGCCGGATTTACATGTTGCTCTTTCTACTGCGATGGAAGAAGCAATGGATTCTTCTTCTCATTCTGTTTTTGATGGAGTAAGTGGCTCGGTTTGGTGTTTCGGTAGTGTTCATTTGATTGGAGGCCTTCTTACTTTGCTTGGATATGATTCTGATGAATCCTTGACCACAATGAAATGGAAAGATGATGACTTAATTGGAGATCGAGATGTTCCAATGAAACCATAAATTAGTTATTTTAGGCTAGGTTAGGTGAGGGTATGAGTGAGAAGTGGGACCAGCGATTTATCGATTTAGCATTGCATATTAGCAACTGGAGTAAGGATCCATCAACAAAGGTTGGATGTGTAGTTGTAGGAGCAGATCGAGAGATTAGATCAACGGGTTTCAATGGATTTCCAAGAGGTATTGAAGATTCGATGGAAAGATTAGAAGATCGTGAGATGAAGTATCCTCTAATATGTCATGCTGAGGAAAATGCAATCATGCACGCGGCACGTATTGGAATTTCTCTCAAAGATTGTGTAGCTTATGTTACATGGCCTCCATGTACTCGATGTGCACGTTCATTGATTCAAGCAGGGGTTGTAGAAGTTGTATTTCCCAAAGATATTGATATTCCTGAAAGGTGGGTAGAAGATTTTGACAGATCACTTTCTATGATGAAGGAAGCGGGAGTATTGGCACGTTCTGCATCATAATTTTGAGTCAACAGTTTTCAATAGTATTTGCAACGATTCGTGCAATTCTTGTAGTGTTCCATCATTGATGATTAGAATGTCAGATAGTTCTGCTGTTGCTACGAGTGCTTGCCCAGAAGGGTTTTCAGCGATTGCTTCTACTTCTTCTTGATTTAGAAACGCAGCATAATCCAGGGGGTCTCCCTCTCTTGCTCGTTGTTGCATTCTTTCCCACCTCAAATCAATAGGAACAGTGACTTCGATCAATAGAAAATCATCTCTCTGGCGCAATGCATGAACTTCATCTGGTGTTCGAATTGAGTCAATAATTGTGGGGTGTTCAGGAGAAATTCTTTCGAGAAGTAATTCGGCTAATATTCCCGGCCCTCCTTGTGAACGTAGTGTTCTCCCTCCTTGAGTTAAATTTTCACGATTAATTTTCTGATTATTTTCTCTTAGCCAATGTCTTATTGCATCTGAACACGAACATCCATTCCATCCTTGATTCACAAACCACTCCACAATAGTGGTCTTTCCAGCAGCATTTCTTCCGGTGACTGCTAGTAGCATGGACACTCCTCTGTAGTAGATGTGATTATTATTCCGTTTTCCTCGCACCTCCAGCACAACCGTTGGATAATATTAATTGCGAAATAAAAAATTATTAGCATTATTTAAATTGTTATTAATTCGCGCTAGGTACATGGCAACTGATACAGAATCTGCGAATACTGATTCGAAATCAGGGAGTAGTACTGAGGTGTATGATGTAATTGTCGTCGGTGCAGGTGCTGCAGGCATCGGTGTCGCAATTGCGCTTACACATGTAGGTGTTGAGAATTTCCTCATAGTAGACAGAGGTACAGTTGGAGCATCGTTCCGTTCATGGCCTGCAGAAACACGTTTCCTCACCCCATCGTTCCCTAGCAATTCGATTGGCATGTTGGACCTCAATTCCATTGGGCTCGGCATTTCGCCTGGATTTAACATGAGAATTGAGCATCCTACAGGGCAAGAATATGCTGATCATCTCCAAAGCCTTGCTGACTACTTCGAACTACCTGTACGTGAGGAAACGGATGTAATCAGCATTAAGAAGAGCGACGAACTGTTTCATGTGGAAACGGATGACGGTACTTTGTTCGCCAATAATGTGATTTGGGCGGCAGGAGAGTATCAATATCCCTCTCTTGGCGAATTTGAGGGAAGCGACATGTGCCTCCACACCTCATCTATCCAGAAGTATGGAGAATTGGAGGGGGATGATTTCCTTATCATCGGGGGATATGAGAGCGGCATTGATGCTGCCTACCATGTTGCTATGAATGGAAAGAATGCACGCGTATTCGATCGGAACTTGCCTTGGGGTGAAGAAAGTTCAGACCCAAGCGTCTCTCTTTCACCATATTCTTTTGAGCGAATGAGAAACGAAAAATTCGGAGCCAACGTTCAGTTGTTCCCTGAAACATCGGTTGAATCGGTCGTGCGCAACGGCGACGTTTACAGTCTAACCACGGAAGACGGGCAGGTCTTCAGTTCCAATACGCAGCCCATTCTGGCCAATGGATTCAACGGGAGCCACGTGTTTGTAGCTCATCTGTTTGAACAGAGGGAGGATGGTTTTCCTTCATTGAACGAGCGGGATGAGTCAACCATTGTTCCTGGTATGTTTCTGTGCGGCCCGTCCGTTCGACACGACGGGCACATCTTCTGTTTCATCTACAAGTTCCGCCAACGTTTTGGCATTGTAGCTGAAACCATTGCCTCCTCCTTAGGTCTAGAAACCGATGAATTTGTGGCAGCGTACAAATCATGGGGTATGTATTTGGACGATTTGTCCTGTTGTGGCCAGGAGTGTCTGACATGTTAAGTAAAAATGAAACCCGAATCAGAAAAATGCTGAGTTTTGAATGGCTTGGACAAACACTGGCCAGTCTGTGCTGGATCGTCAGCGTGTTTGTCTACGGAATTAGTTCAACTGGTGATTGGTTGCAATTGGGAGCTGCATCATGTTGGTTGATATCTAACATCGCGATTATTGTGACCATAAATCCGAATTAGCAGAATGCAAGAGACCCTTACGATTTGGTGCAGCTAAGTTATTCCCAACCATCATCATCATCATCATCATCATCATAATCATCATCATAATCATCATCATCATCATCTTCGAATAGCATTTCTACCAATTCATCATCCATACTATCCTTATTCATTTGACGGATACTAACGAAAGTTACAGTTGGCACAACAATCATTGCAATTACAATTAACAGAATAGTTAGAGGATTTTGTCTTGCTTGCTCAATCCATCCTAAGCCCCAACCATATGCGACATCGATTCCTACTGAAATTGCGTTATCTTGCTCATCAATTTCTTCAATCTCATTACTAGCATCAACTACAACACGAATTCGTTCAATTCCTTTTTCAGCATCCCAAATTGTGTCGATATATATTGTATCTCCTTCCTCTATTCTATCGATACGTTGTGTATTGAATGGCTCTGTAGAATCTCCTGCATAGAATGAAACATCGAATGATGAATTTAGTGGGCCTCCAAAGTTAGTTAGGAATGCTCTAAGAGCTACATCTGTACCTACGCTAACACGTTGTTGCTCGGTTTCAATTCGCACTGCTCTTAATTCTGGACTCTTATCTGCGCCGAGTGTTACCCATGCTAATTCTAGGTCATTATCCAATGAACTTGGTTCCCTAACTGGATCGCTTTCGCTGTTACTAGTTTGTGGGAATGTATTCCCTGCTGCATCTTCTCCGGTGAGATAGAATCCTACGATGTAACCACTTCGAGGAGTAACCAATCCACCGCTAGTAAGATCTACAGTACCTGTCCATAACAATAGGTCATCCTGTAGTTCCATTGAAAGAATGGAATATCCAGCAGCGATTGTAGTGGTACCATCCCTCATTATCCAGTGAACTTGTTGTGGAGCTTGTGCTAAATCTGAACAACGTTGATCTGACGGATCATTGACGCATTCTTCTGTTCCTAGAAAAGCAACAGCAACTTCGGTCAAATCTGCTTGGGTTCCAATATCGATAATATCGATTGGAAGTATTCTATGGATTACTCTAGGTGGAGTATGGTCAACGCTTAGTTGCAATGTTGTAGATACTGAGTCTCTAGTCATATCTTCTCCTCTTCCAGGAATGCCGGTAATTCCAGTCAAGAAAGTCCTTGTTTCGGCAGATGCTAGAGTCGGAGCAGCACTCAAAGGAACTTCTACCATATAATCTCCATTTTCTGTTAGACTTCCATCCGACCACATTTGGACGCCATCAAAAACATCGACTACTATTCCAAGGTTATTGGGTGGAGGGGTTTGTGAACCCTCGTAAACTACACGACCAGTCCACTGAATTCTATCATCTGGCCGGATTGATGTAGAACTATCAATTGGCCCTACCCTAGGATGCATTACGTCAGTGATTGTATAACTTGAAGCTTCGAGAACCAAATCGTTTTCAACATAGAATGTCCTATCTACAAATTCAATTGTACGCATGTTTGCACCAAGTTGTTTGTATTCAAACGCTAAATCACTGATTTCTTCATCTGGCCATTCCCAAGACATTTTGAAATGGAAGTCAATTAGAACCCAAGGTAATCCAGTGTCATTGCTGATTACTGTTGTTTGACTGCTTGGAAGAATTTCGATATAATCTGAATCACTCCAGAAAGAATTGTTTCGTCCGGAAAAAGAAATAGTTTGACGATCCCGTTCTGGATCTGGCCCTTCAAAGTCAAAAATTAGACTAATAATTTCAAAATCAATAATTCCATTTGCGTCTACCAATCCTGCACTAATTATTTGTTCAGTTCCTGAGTAAATTGCATCTCCATCATTATGACCCGACCAATGAATCCCCGTGAAAACCGATTCCATATCTTTTCTTGTCCGGTACGTAGCAAGGTCAGAAGAGAACCCTGGTCCTTCTCCAGATTCCAATAGATTACCAGCAGGGTCATTTCCAGTAACATAGTATGAAACTGAAGCCATATTGGGGTTTCTACTATCATCGATAGTCGTGAAGAATCTCTTGTTGTCTGCAGAACTTGTATTCACCATGCTTCGATTAACGTATTCATCAGAATCTGCGATACCATTTCGATTGATATCATGATCAGCTTCTACCCAATAGTGGAGTGTTAGTTCAGTAGGATCACCTACGGCGTCTTCAACATCGATAACAATCGACTGATCAAATCTAGCTGCGACATAATCATCTTGTTTGGGACTATTGTGAGTAATTTCAGGTGATGTTGCATCGATGTAGAAGGTTCGACGAGAATCTGAATTTGGTGGGGAAACTAATGTGGAATCTCTTTCGTTGTATGTCTGAACCTCATATGTTATTCCTTCTGGAATATCAATATCTGGAACAGTTAGGCTGATGAAGAAAGAACCATCTGGATTGTTTTGATCTTTCCAAGAGGTTTGCACAAAGTCTCCTTGTTCTCCTTTCTGAGCAATTTGAACATCGAAAACTGAGTTAAGTGGTGTATCCTCAGTATCTACAAACCACATTTGACCTTGGAAGAAGATGGTTTCTCCAGCAGAAATCCAATCTCCATCAGTAAGATTTTGGTTGGTAACAATTCCTTCTGCATCTCTAACTCCTAACCAACCCAAACCATAGGTCTGATTTACTCTTATTCCTGTGTTTTGTGTTTCAGACAACATGGCAGGTGTTGAGCCTTGGTCATCTGTACAAGTGACTCTAAATCCAACATTATCTTGTTCAGGGAACTCACTGGTAACTCTAAATTTCCAATGAATCTCAAAAATTCCATTATTATTTGTGGTATATGTTCCGCCTTCTTGTCCAGGTTGTATTGGGATAATCCAATCTTCAGGGTCATCATCCATCAGAGTGCCTGTTTCTGACCATGTGAGTGAAGGTGAATCGGAACTAGGGGATGCTACGAAGTCTAATGTTGCACTAGAAATTCCTGTTGCACCTTCACCAATGACGTGCCTCGTAACCACTTCGTATGATTTACTTCGCTCGTGAAGTATCATTCCTTGATCCCAGATAATGTCTAAATTGACTGTTTGCATTGTATATGTAAGTTGAAATGAATTGATTTTTACTAAACCAGGAGCAGTTGATGAAAGACTAATTGGAATAGTTACTGTACCTGTACCTGTTCCTGGAATCAAAGAATTAATTGAAGTTAGTATGTTGTTACTGCTAACATCTCTTATTCCTAGAAGAGTGCCTGTACTAATCCATTCATCAGTCCCATCATCTCCAATATCCATCTTTACATTTTGAGGTGCTTGACTGAAAATTTGAATGTTGAAATCCTCTAAAGTGGGAGTATTAGCGTTGCCTGATCCTGAATAGAAATAGATGTAGAAATAGATGTATGAACTACTCCCAGAAAAAGAAACTGTTTGCCCAGGAGTATTAACGCTGTATTGCTGTCCGATTTGGAAATACATATTGAAATATGAATTACCGGGAGTTGTTGAATTCCACCATACTTTTGCAGCAACTGGAGCAGTTCCTGTAGTGCCTAGATATTTGTAACCTCTAATGTAACCACTTGAAGAGAAGCTAGAGACATAAGTGAGTTGAACTCGATCAATAATAGGGGACACAGAATTGTTGGTTCCATTGAGATAGGCACGCCATTTTACTTGAGTACCTCCATTTGTAAATGAAATTTGATTTCCTAGAGATGCGGCTTTCCATGTGTTGCCTCCATCTACACTAACCTCTATTTCTACTGAAGTTCCACTAGGCTCGTATGTTATTAGTCCGCTAAGAGAAATTGAGTTGATTGATGAACCTAAATTAGTAGTGGAACCTATTGCTATGCTATTTGATTGGGTAGAAGTCCTTTGATTGAAAGTAGCTCCAATCCCCGATTTTAGGATAGTACGGCTGATTGTAGATGGGCAATAACTTGTTATCGCAGTGTAAAAGCAAGAATACAGAACTTGACCTTCTCCATCATCCGCGATTCCGTAATGCCCCTTTCCGTTCAGCGTAATTGTGCCCTGGAAATCGACCCAGGCTCCTGCGCTATGTAAGACAAAATGGGTAGATGAAGAAGAACGGTAAGAATTAATCAATATTCTTGGATAGTTTACTGCAAGTCCGGAAATTGTTCCTGAAATGGTGCTACTTGTTCCTAAATAAGTGATTGAATTAGCAGTCGTTGGGTTTGAACGGGAAACATTCCAAAGGTTGTAAGTCAATGAACCCGAACTAGAACGAACCAATACTTTCAGAGAGTCACTTTCCTGATCTATGGCAATTCCTACTGGATATGTGCTAGAACTCGACATAGTCCAATCCCCTACACAACTCCAAGTAGAATCTGTCACAGTCCATTTTGAGATTCTACGATAGTTGTATGAAACTGCCCAAACAGTATCATCTCCATCTGCAGCCAAGTCGTAAAGGGTGTAAAGTGCTTGACTATTGCAATTATTGTATTGTTTAGGCACCTGATTAACAACACCATTTGAAGATGAGTTGTATGAATTTATGGCAGGTGTTTGATAAACAGAACTAGAACCATAATTGCTTACAAACATAGTATCTCCAACCTTTACTAATGCACCAGGATAGTTCCAATTCATACTATTTGGCACAGTCATTGCATTCCCGCTGACTGTAGGGCTAATGTACCCTTGATCGCCATTGGCAGCAAATCTTCCAGAAGTATTGTGATATGAAGATGAAGCACTATCCCAATCCCTAGAAGCAGCTAGATTGTTTGAACTGGTGGTTTCTTGAGTATTGAGAGTTATTTCGTCATTACCTACTTTCAAACCATTCCTATACCAACTAGAGAAGTATGTTCCCGTGAATGATGCTGTGGTTGTCCCGGCACCTCCAAATTCACTGTCTGTAGTTCGGTTTTCCCATTGAGTATTCTGCGCAGTCCCCTCAATCGAAAACCTTGCTTGAGTAACTGCCGCTCCATAAGGAAGTGTGATTCCAGGAGTTTGAGCGTCTCCTCCAGTTGCACTGGTGAAACTATGGCTGAATGTAGTGGTTCCATCAGCAAACTGAGTTTCAGTTGTTGCTGCTGAGACTAACGGGGACATGGACATTGAAAGGAACAAAAATAGTACAAATATTGCAGTCCGTCGCATTGCCTAACCTCCGGTGGTGATTGGTCTCTCTGTGAGTGGACATATCAACATGGCGTCGTCTCGTCAAAGCGATTGAAGTAAAAAATCGAAGATTATATGCGAAAGTAGAATACAATTGAACCTACAGGAACGGTTGGTTATCATGGCTCGACGAGATAAGAAGCAGAGTGGCAACATATTCAGTAAGTGGTGGGAAGAGCGCCGAGATCAGCATCTAAGTATTCTATTCATACTCTCTATGGTTGGTCTTGGTGCATTCCTTTGGTCACTTGTTTTCTTTATGATGTTGGATGGAGTTACAGAAATGCCTGAACTTATTGGATTATCATGGTTTTTTGCAATAGGTGGCCTTATTTTACTAGGTATTGTTGGCCCCGAGTTCTTCAGATACAACGAACAGTTAACACTCCTTAGAGAAATTCTTGAATTAGAATCTAGAGCCGAAATTCAGAGACGAAGAAAGGAAGCTGAGGAAGCCGCATCATTACTTGGAACAATATACCAAGGCAAATTGTTGCACCATTACAAGAATCATGGTATTCGTGCAGGACGTGTTTTTGCATCGGCCTCTACGAATTTTGTTACTCAGGAATCTGGAATTGCTTCCTGGTGGAATGCTGAAAGAACAAAATTATCAGAAAATTTAGGAATGGATGAAGCCATATATCCAGGCCTCCATAAGTCATTGATTGTAGGCTCAATCACTGGAATTATCTTGCTTTTATGGAATTCATTGTTTGGAATTGCTCGTATGACAACTGATGGGTCAAGAGATTACTCCATCGACGTCCTTGCATGGTTCCAAGGAATTTTTGGATCAGATGGGGGTGTCCTTGTAGAACCGATTTCCTTTGATTTAATGTCTATAGTTTTGATAATAGGTTTAGGTTCATTGCTTTGGTATACCCGCCCCATGGATTCGTTGGAATTTTCAGCGGAAGAGGAGTGAGGAAAATCAATGTCCAACAGCTACGGATGGATTCGAGAAATCCTTCTTGCTGCTGGAATGATACTTGTCTTGTACAGTTCTCTTGTTTTGATGACTGGATCTTCACCACCGATGGTTGTTGTAGAATCTCAATCAATGATGATGGATGAAAATTCTCGTATTGGGAGTATAGATCCAGGTGACATCATTTTGGTTACAGATTCAGATAAGAGAGATGTGATTACATATGCGGAAGCAGTAGAACCCGGAAGTCGTTTCGAAGGCTATTCCACTCATGGAATGCCTGGTGATGTAATCATTTACAAAAAGAATGGAGGAAATGATACCCCTGTAATTCATCGGGCAATATTATTTGTTTCTGCAAATGAAACCACGAAAATCCAAACTGATGGAACTTGTTTGGAAGGAGAGTTAGATGAACAACTGATTGCTTCTGATGGTTCAATTGGTGCTTGTATTCTAACTTGGGATGTTGAAGGTACATCGATTTCCAATGTTTCTTCGATTAATATGAATCTCACAGGATATTCTTGCATATCTCATGGATATTTGGTTATCCAAAATTGGATTCCAGAACATGAAGGATATCTTACATCAGGAGATAATCCAAAGACAAATGGGTGCACTGTAGATCAATTAATTGCGACAGGATCTAGTGGTTCAGGCCCTCATTATTTTGGATTAAGAGATGAATTTGGAAATCCAGTCACAGCAGTTCGCTCTGATTGGGTATCAGGAATTGCAGGCCCCGAAATCCCTTGGTTTGGAATTGTGAAATTAGCTGCATCTAGTAATTCTAGTGAAGTTACTTCTGATGCTTGGACAAATCTCTTCTTAGCAGTGGCAATATTACTTGGAAGTGTAATGGTAATTGAGAAAACAATGAGTTACCTCATCTCTTCTTCTCCTGAATTTAATCATTCAACTCAAGAGTCTGAAAAGAATCGGAATCAGGAATATTCCAATGAAGAGGAGTGATACGATATTTGCTGTTTTGGTAGCAAAAATCGAAGCTTTTTGTGGATGTGCAATACCTAATTTTTCTGAAGTCCTTGTGATAATTGCTTGAATGGAATCCCTCATTATATGGCCTCCATCGAATGGGATTACAGGAATCAAATTTGCAAAACCTAGGATGAAATTTATCCAGAAAAACCAGAATATTCCATTTATCATGATTTTTTCAACAGGGTTCCAATCTAACATTTCACCCTCTACCTCAGACATTACTTCTCCATCAAATGATAATGGGGTGGAAAGAAGTTGGATAGGATGAATAATGGCCTCAACAATTCGTTGTTCTGAAGTTAAATCAGGATAGAATGGCCCCATCAGTCGTTGTTTTCCTTGATCAGTGGAACTAATCACAGGTCCATTTCCATCACTGGAAACTCCCATAAACGAATCACCTTTGACAACCCCCAAAATGGCTAAATCTTCTTCTGAATAGTTTAATGTTCTATAATGTTCGAATTTATCTCCTAACGTAATTTCAATGCTTTCTTGTTCTTCCCATTCACCATCATTGAATGGAAGGATGTGCAATAAGAGGACATCATTTGGTTTAGATGAATTCAATATAATGTGGAGATCATTGGAATTAGAGATGGTAGTTTCGTTAACTCCCACGATGAGGTCATATGGTTCCAATCCAGCATTATCTGCAGGCCCATCAACTACAATTCCGGCACTATAAGCGCCTTGAATCGAAGGCTCAATCCCACTTATTCCTACAGCCAGTATAAATGTAAGGAAAAATGCAAAAATCAAATTTACTGCAGGGCCGGCTGAAAAAGTTCTCATTCTTTCTCTAAGTGGGGCTTTAGCAATTTCTTTCGCTTCTGGCTCAGCAAAGGCACCAATAGGTATCATTGAAGTGATTAGTAACCCAAAACTCCTGACTCTCATTCCATGAGCTCTCATTTGAATACCATGTCCGTATTCATGAATTACTAATGCCACAATCAATGAAATAAGCGGCCAAAATAGAGGTATTCCAGATGATACACCTGGAATGAGCAGAACATCAGTAGTTTCGATAGATTCCAATTCTGGAGTTTGGAATGTAGCTATTGCAGAAAAGACTAGAAGAAGTGTTGTAAGAAATAGCGCACAGATACAAATCCAAAGAGAAATTTCTCCGAATATTCTCCAAAACTTACGAGGTTGCGAAATTTTCTCTAATATTTTTTGCCCTCGATTTGTTCTAATCATTAGAATAAAACCTAGAACTTTTGTTGCATTCCATTGATCAAGGACTCCTTTTTTCTCTAATATGTTCAGAGCAAAAAGATTGAGTAAAATTACTGCAATAAAATACGAACCATAAAACAGGCACATTCCAGTAGCAAGTAGGATTAACCAATCCCTTGTACTTAGGGTGTCCACTATGCTCTTCACAGCATTTGCTAACTTTGACTGCATTTGAATGCTCCATTAATTTGCAACCGTTGGTTTCTTCATCAGATAGGGCTTGTCGCAACCATGGAAGACGAGAATGCCCCCTCATCTTCAAATCGACGAAAGATCGATTCAATGGTCAGAGATCTTGATTCAATTGTTCGTTTGCTCCAACAGGCGTCATTAGATCAAATTCAGTTGGATATTATTGAAATTCAGAAAAGAATTGATGGTATGGAAGAAAAGTTAGACTCCCCCACTGGTTCTCTTAACGAATGAATCCTTTCATCCAATGTGGAGTTTCAGCGCCTAATTCATACGACAATTCTTCAGCGATAGTTCGTTCTTGAATTGGATTAAATATGCTCTTCTTTTGTTCTGTTTCTCTACAAACCAATGCTAGAAATTTGTGTAATGGCATCCCTTTGTCCCACATCAGATGGGGTTTTCCAGTACTAGTCAAAGGACATACTGGTATTCGTCGAGCTAATATGGATAACTTGCCTTCTAATTCTCCAGCATCGATTCTAAAAATTCTCCAAGAATCCCCTCTAACTCCTTTGAGCCTAAATGCATACAGTGGCATTAATCCACATCTTTTTCCAATATCTGCTAGTGCAGAATACTGTTCGGCTAATCTTCCACTGAGATAGATTTTCTTTTCTTTACTTGTTTTTACTTCTATTGGGAAACAAATATCTCCACGTAATGCGAGTAAATCACCACTCCCTTCGATTCCACTTCCTGCCGCTCTAACAACTAGAAACGGTTTTTCAATTACAAGTCGAGCCTGCGCTCTTTCACTTTCTGTACAAGAACGAGTAACTGCTCGAACACCATCAGGGGTTCCAGCTAGTACATGGCGGAGTTCTCTTTCGTATTGCGCACCCTGCACCATCGTTCATCCTGAACTGTTCCAATCCTAATCTCTTCGGTAACGAATTATGCTTTGGAACCGTTTTTTCAAACAATTAATCGCTCCCGAATGTGTTTTTCAACCCCGATATTCAAAACCCTCGGGTATGCACTTACTATTACGTGGGTTATATTGCTGTACGCACTGCCGACTATCGACTTGCTTATCATTTGTTATCTGAGTTGAAGATAAGAAACATTCGTTGTATCCAAATTCTTCCTACAGATCCAGTACCTTCAGATGTTACTGCATGGATAGGTTCCCCCTCTGAAGTAATTTTGTCGGGAGATTCTAGAGGTATTTCTGCATCAATCGAAACATTCCAACATTCAGTGGAGCAGGCCATTCATCGTTTGACCCATCAAGGGCTCATTAGAAAACTAATTTTTGGAGTAGATCCAGGTCCTAGGCCAGGAATCGCATGGGTTGGAGATGGTCTTTTTCTTGGAAAGGCGCAACTTGAAGGGGTCGACATTTCTGTGAATCGAATTATTCAGATTTCACAAGCGATTGAACATAATTCATTGATAATACGCGTAGGAAATGGTTCGAAAACAATAGCTAATCGAATCATCAATACTTGCATGGCTAGGGGTTTAGTTGTAGAGAAGGTCGATGAATCAAGAACATCGGTCGGAGTTCCTCGTCATGCACATTGTTCTGCAGCATTACGAATTGCGCATCTTCCAGGTTATGTAATTACAGAGAAACAAACAGTCCGTCCAACAAATGGAGAGATTCGTGATATTCAGCGACGTAGTAGAAAAGAATCTAGGGGTAGGACAACAATTCCTAGTAATTTAGCCAAGGCAGTTGCTGTTGGAAGACTAACAATATATGATGCAATCAAATCTCATATTGGAGATTATAGTGATTTTAGGGATTATTGAATTAATCCTCTTCTGAATGCTCGGGTTAAATCAGAACCTGGAAACTGATCCTCAGTTTCTCTGTAAACTGTTTTCATGTTGTTGATGAAGTTGGAATCATCTGTGACTATTAGCATTCTTTCAATTCCAGGATCTTCTTCCCCATCCAATACTCCGAGGATGATTTGCATTGTTTTTCTTGCACCTTCTCTATGAGGGTAGGAGAATACATCCATTGAAATGGGTGCTAAAGCAACCACTCCTCGTACTCCGGTTGCAGAAATTTGTTCAAACATGGAACTGTATGCCTTTTCCAATAAATCTCTTCGATTTAAATCCTGATTTGGCCGCCTACAATCTGGGCCAACTACGTGGATTAATTGTTGTACTGGGAGATTAAATGGGTCAGTTGTAACAGCAGAACCAACAGAACAAGGTTGTAAATTTAAGGCCCTTTGTCCACGTGCAATCTGGCTACAAGCTTCACGAAGTTCATCTCCTGCTGCATCATGTATTTTCGCATCAATTCCTTCTCTTCCAGAGAGTCTATTGTTTGCACCAGTGACCAATATATCACATTCTGCTTTTAGCACATCTCCGATAAGGATACGCAGTTGAGCATGCTTGCAATCGCGAACGATTAACGTGTCCATGATTCCGATGCCACCCGGCTGTTTGTTATAGTCCTTTCATTGAAAATAACATTTTAGTAAAAAGATACCCGATTCATTCAACAGCAATGCGAAACCTCTGCTAAGTGATGCGCGGGGGTTCTGTCGTCCTAATTCTAGTGATGTTGCTTAGCGCACCTTGGTTATCTATTCACGACAATGTAGTAGAAGTATCTCCATCCATTGTTTCAAAATATTCCGATTTAATTCATGAAGAAACGATAGCTGTTCCTGGTGGGCTTCATCATTCAAATTTTGTAAATTACAGTGATGTAGCAGTAGTGATCAATAATCGTAGTAGTGAGAGTGTATTGATTGGAAACGCTTTCGCTTTAGCACGTGAGATTCCTCCAGAACGTGTATTTCTATTGACTAATGAAAGCACCCCAACTGGTGAAACAATAAATGCAAATGAATTTGATACATATTTTGCTGATCCAATTCGTCAGATGATTCAACAAAGAGGACTTTCGGGTGAACTGAATTATTTGGTAACTACGAAAGGAGTTCCATTACGAGTTAATGGTGGAACAAATGCCAGAGCATCCTTTGATTCTGAATTAGCATTAATTGACTCAGGTCAATAT
>PBDV01000018.1 GCA_002718215.1 Methanobacteriota archaeon | reverse complement strand
TCAATCAGAGTCATTGGTGGGACCATCTTGACCTGAACGCCATGTTCAATTTCTGTTGGAGAATGAAGGACTGCATCTTCAGGATGCACGATTAAATCGAACTTTCCAATAGAATCCACTGGAATACTTGTGCCCTTTCGGAACATTCCTCTTCGGAGCCACACCTTCTGAGGAACTGCGATTGTATCCAATGCATCTAACATCCCTCGATAGGGGAATGCGCCATCAAAAACAAACGTCTGTGGGCGATGAGTTTCCAATACAAGCGTTAGCATTTCTTGTACCATTGCATTCCACCCTTCAGAATCCATTCCTTGGAATTTATTGGGGCCAGCTAGGTGATATGTTGGAAACCCGTCGAGGTAAGGCAAATGCAATGTGGGCTGAGTAGTGAAGAAAATTATCTCTAATTCAGGATCTAATCTGCGGAGCCGGCGAGCCAACGCATACATCCGGGTAAAATGTCCAAAACCAACACCATTGGTTGGGAACAAAACAATGCAACGTTCAGGACCTCCTTTCAGTTGTATCATTGAATCAGACATTGGGCGAGGACGACGACCCAACAATTCCATCCCAATTTGCCAAGTTACTATTGGTAATGTGAATGGTAGAAAGAGAGCCTTCCAAGGTTTTCGTGCTGCCTCAATTACATGGTTTCCTAACCTAAATGATGCAGAATTTCGGACTCTCCAGAGTTCACGGCGCAAAGCGGCTTCTCTACGGTCAGGACCAGTCCGAGAGCCCTCGACCATGAACTAGTTACCAATCAATGGGCCTTGAGCATTTTCCGATACTTCGCAATTATACGTCCATGCGAATCTTTGATGGGTCTATTCGGACGCATTCCGAGTAAGGCAGGCGGGGTAGACGTGGTGGACCAACTTCCCAATCTCGGAAGAGAGGCAGAAATGCTCGCAATAATGGGGCTTTCATCTATGGATGATTTGTTTTCAGATATTCCAGAAGATGTGCGAAGAACAAGCCCACTGGATCTCCCTCTACCTCAGACAGAAGAAGAAATTTGGAAGGATGCAACTCGGCTTCTAGGAGCAAATATTCCAATCAACAGTCGACCCTCATTTATCGGAGGAGGGTTGTATGCAAACCATGTACCTGCAATGGTCCCAATGATGGCTACTAGAGGAGAATTTCTAACATCCTATACCCCATATCAACCAGAAGTAAGTCAAGGAATGTTACAAGCGATGTGGGAATTTCAAACAATGGTTTCTGAATTAGTGGGGCTCCCAGTATCCAATGTAAGCATGTATGACGCTAGTACTGCCGCAGCAGAAGCAATTACTACTGCTGTTAGAGTTGTGAACCGGAAAGTGGAGCAAAAAGATACTGTTTTCATTTCCGAATTGATTCCTGAACATCGATTGAGTGTAATCGAAAATTATACTCAAGGAGGGGGGATTATTCTCAAGAAACTTGCACACGATGAAGATGGACATCTAAATTTAGAATCGCTGAAAGAAGCTGCGGGCTCTTGTGCAATATATGTTGAACAACCCAATGCATTCGGAATTGCAGACGAAGGTATTGCACAAGCTAAATCCATAATTGGAGAAAACACTGCCCTTATTGTTGGAGTTAATACAGTTAGTCTTGGCTTAATGGAGGCTCCAGGAAATTATGGTGCAGACATAGTTGTAGGTGAAGGACAACCCTTCGGAATTGGACCAACAGCAGGTGGCCCAATCTACGGAATTTTCGCATGCAAAGAGAATTTTATTCGCCAGATGCCTGGAAGAATAGTAGGATTATCTCATGACTCAGATGGTCAACGGGCATTTACACTTACACTTTCTACTCGAGAACAACATATTCGAAGACATAAAGCAACATCAAACATCTGTTCCAATGAGACATTAATTGCATTGATGGGGGCCATGCATATGGCTCTTCTTGGACCAGCAGGATTAGAAAAATTAGCGATACGCAATTCAGCTGCTATGATGAAAACCAAAGAAGGTGTGTCTTCAATTGAAGGGGTTAGTCTAGCTCATCCGAGCTCATCGCATTTCAATGAGTTCGTCATTCGCCTTCCAAATTCGGCCAAATCATTGTGCGATTTTCTTGATCAAAGAGGGATTAGCCCCGGTATTCCAATAGATATTTTATTTCCAAATATGGATGATAATCTAATTCTAGTTACATGCACAGATCAAACATCTGAAAGTGATGTGAAGTTGTTGACTGCTGGAATCAAGGCATGGGTACAGGAGGCATCTCAATGAGCAATCTATTTGATTTCAAAGGAAATGAGGAATTTGGATATTCGCAACCTCCTCCAATTGAGGATCCTCAGCGTGTAAAGGCTTCAATTCCAACAACTCTATTGCGAAAGGAAAGAGCACAATGGCCTACAGCTAGTGAACCAGAATTGGTTCGACATTATACCTGGTTATCAAGACGGAATTTTGGAATAGACACCGGGTTCTACCCTCTAGGATCCTGTACGATGAAACATAATCCTAGGCTGAACGAAAGAATCGTACAACTTGCAGGGATGAATGATATCCACCCCTTGGCACCAGAAAATCATCTTCAAGGTTTGATGGCTATATTCTATGAGATGCAAGACATGTTAGCTCATTGTTCAGGAATGGATTCGGTAACTCTGCAACCTGTTGCTGGAGCCCAAGGTGAATTTACTGCAATTCGTTGTATACAAGAATATCATCGTACAATTGGCGAAGAACATCGAGACAAAGTGATTGTTCCAGATTCGGCTCATGGGACAAATCCGGCCAGTGCAGCCATGTGTGGTTATTCAATCATTGAAATCCCATCAGGTGATGATGGCAGATTGGACTTAGATGCCTTAAGAGCAGTTGTAGGAGACGACACTGCTGCGATGATGATTACTAACCCAAGCACACTGGGTGTCTTTGAACCAGACATTGCTGAGGCAGCTTCAATCGTACATGAGGCAGGGGGTCAGATGTACTATGATGGGGCAAATTTCAATGCAATAATTGGCCGCACAAATCCAGGATTAATGGGATTTGATGCAGTCCACTATAATCTACACAAAACATTCAGCCAACCTCACGGAGGAGGAGGACCAGGTAGTGGCCCAATTGGAGTTAAAGAGCATCTAGCCAAATTCTTACCCTCGCCATTAGTCTCACGACGTCCATCTGAAGAAGGTGAAATAGGGGTTGGAGATGGGTGGTGGTATGAATGGGAAGAACCAGAAAATACCATCGGAAAAGTTCAGCAATGGCATGGAAATGCTGGAGCAGTGGTTAGATCATGGGCGTTATATCGACGTTATGGTAGAGAATTGACTACAATGTCTGAACATGCAGTATTGAATGCAAATTATCTTCGATATAAAATCATGAATCCATCTCCTGAGATTCGAGATAAAATCCACGCTATGCCAGCAGATGGTTGTCCTGCAGATGTAGTAAAACATGAGTTTACACTGTCTATGACTCCGTTGGTAGAAGCAGTTGGAGTCAACGGAAAAGATGTTGCAAAACGCTTGCTTGATTATGGATATATGGCGCCCACACTATACTTCCCGATGATTGTCCCTGAATGTCTTATGATTGAACCAACTGAAACTGAATCAAAGGAAGAATTAGACAGATTTGCTGAAAATTTCCATGCTGTACTGAGTGAAGACCCTGAAATCCTTACAACAGCCCCCCATAATACCGATGTAAAGAGAGTGGACGAAGTTTGGGCAGCAAGAAACCTTATTCTTCGATATGAACATTGACTTTGTCGATTCCTTTCTCGTGAAAATATGCTTTTGTAACTCGCGGTACAATGCACACTATCAAGAGGGAACCGATTCTTCAAACGTACATGGTTGAGCCGCGAAGACGATTCCGTTCTTTGCTTCTCGTCAGTATTTTCCTTCTTTCAATCGCTTCATTTGGAACCGAAACAACTCAAGCGGCCGAAGGAAATGTACCTCTTGATCCTTGGACATTTGTAGACTCAAACACCGACATAAGTGCAACAAAATTAGCAACAGCAGGGAACGATCTCATCATCTCATCATTCATAGAAAATGAAAGAACGATTAGAACTAAATTGTTTCATCCAGATGGTTCTGCACTTCCAATTGTATTNATNCATGAAGAAACTTCAGGATATATCCAAAGTTTAGAGGTCTTAGGNGAAGANTGCGAAGNNGCNGAAAAATGCAATTTACATTTTGCATTTACNGTAATNNATGAAGGANNCNTCAAATAACGGAGCACTCCTTTATGCTCTATACGAAATTGATTCAGTNAATGNATCNCTNAGTGAAGTAATTCCTCCTCAATCAATAGTTTCTAGAAACAATCTCAGAGATGTAGCAATGGCNATTGATTCCAAAGGNGGAATTCACCTTTCATGGACTGACNATTATGACCCTTCGGGNGTATTNCANGGAACCGATCAAATTCGATATGCAATGTTGCAACTAATTATTCCACAAAATAATGGNGGNATGNCTCCGTATGCAGATGCTCTGATTTCAGATACTCTCCTAACTACGAATTATGGATCAAAAGGGCATTCATCCATAGCAATAGATGAGGGGGATAGAGTAGTAGTGGCATGGGACGATGTAAGAGGATCCGCNGTAGAAATGNTGTTTGTAATGCCGACTCCAACAAATGGATACATGAATGGAGAATGGAGTGATGTTTGTACNGTACTCTATGGTGGGGCCTACGACGTAGGNACCCTTGCAAGTCTAAAGGAAATGACCGATGCAAATGGAATATTGCTAATGGAAACAATCTACGGACTCCATGATCANACNCCATCCCAAGCGAATCAAAATAATTGTCAAGGATACAATACGAATCAACGAAGTAGAAGTACGCCCCTATCTGCAACCGACGATTCAGGGGGAATTCGACGACTACAAGATACCATTTACAATGGTCAAGCNGCATCNGCTTGGTGGTTAGATGAACGAGATGATTGGGGNCCTGGCACTACATGGGCATGTATGTCTTGGAAGGATGCAAATGGAAACACAGGAAGTCAAGCTAACCCACCTACATCTAGTGACCATCGTTGGAATGAAGCAGCAACCCGAATTGTAATCCCATTNGGAGTTGANGGCCCATATCAAGGAGACCCAGCCCAGAATAATAACGATAAAAATAGCATTATTGAGGCTCATAGAAGATGTATAGATGGAGATGTCACCGTTTCTCCAGTGTATGCTTACCCAGTTAGCAATCCCAATGATGTATACGATAACATGCTNGACCTNGCATGGTGTCCAGATAATGGAGTAAACACAGTAAGCAGGTCTTGNCCNGGTACNACTACCCAANCTAGGAATATGTCTAGTAATGTAATCGGATGGAGGCAAACCAATGGNGGNCTAGAAAATCAATGGAATGAAATCTCTNATTTAGCAAATAGTGGCGAGAGAGATATTTGGATGACTGCTTTAGACCCCTGGGCATTTCTGTCCAGTGGNTCTTCATTCGTNAATGGTTCATCTGCTACTATTTACGATACAAATCAAGACAGATATATTGAACGAATAGGGNTTGCNAATGGAGGAAATCTNGTAGTAGTAAACGATACAGCTCTAATTGAGAATGATGGAGTAAGTACTCACCCCCGGATTGNATTCGATGATAATGGATACCTGCACTTGGTATGGACTGATGGTTGGACNCATTCAACCATCGACAAACTCCCTACNGAAATTCTACACAATCGGTTCGANTTACCANACCTAGGTATCGAAACAGGACGGCCTGCTGGTCTTGATGCCAGTGATTTTGGGTCTTTCACAACAATTGTCCCCACAAATATTAGCGTCATTGAAAGNGGTACAATTAGTGAGAATTGGGCAGATCACAATGCTGAATTAATTATCGATAATGATGGGACAATTCATGTGGCGTGGGTAGATGCAATNTCATCCAATGGTGAAGATGCAATTGTACATGCTACACTAAAGGAACCNACAACATTCCCTGGAGGAAATTTCGAAATNAAACGAATAAATATCGAAAATGATGGNTCGGACAAGAATGGTCTGAGACCAGTTTCATCTATGGAAGGTGAACGTCCGTCAATCACCATAACCGATTCAGGAATTACAACGATATCTTACACATCAAAGGGCGATTGTTCNTTCTCAGGAGGTACGGTGTTCAATCTTTGTATAGGACGATTNGCGCCAAGCCTACACACAATTAGAGGGGCAACTAGTGAATCACTAACCATTGAAATTGAACCAGGNGGAATCGGAGAAATTGATCTTGANGTTGCCATTAGAGAAGGTACAGGATTAGCACAATTGAGNGTAGATTTGACAAATCCAATTCGGGTCGGATGTGATGGATGGGGCACCAACTTTCGTTTCACACAAAATAACACTGAAACAACNCTACCTCTACAAGATATTGTNATCGGCAGTGTCCCACTTGCGATGACTACCATTTTCCAAGCTCCAACCGGAGACCAATTGGTAGATGGAGACTCATGNGAGATCAAACTAGTTGCNTCNGAAGGAGAAATGTCGTCNGACATCACCCTTTCTGCATCCTTAATTGTTAACCGTTCTATGGAANTACGAGTAATGCANTCCACAATTGCAATTGAACAAGGNGACGTAGATGGAGTTACAATCGAAATAGAAAATACGGGNAATGTTCCAATAGATGTGAACATAGCAGATTCAACAACANTAAACGGAAGATTAGATTGGCAACTTCCAGAAAATTGGGAGGTNCAATTTATTCAGAATGTTCGTTTGAATCCTGGNCAATCAACTAGTGCATATGCTTCNATCAGTGTACCATTAACNGCTACNGCAGAAGAAGTTGAACTAAGAGTNCGNGCATGGATTCAGCAAGANTCAACNCCNACAATTGAAGAAGGCACNTCNGTATGGGATACGTTTTCTGTANATGTTGGGATTAAGAGTTCAGGAAATATTGTANTAGAAATATATGATTCAATACANTATATTCTACCNAATGAATGTATAAATTTCGATATANCTATTCAGAAATTTCACGGTGATGGTGAAGTAATTATTTCAGGACCAAATATGCCNTCNAACGANATTTGGTTNGATGTNGAATATGATGTAAGTGGNCTACCAGGNGGCATTTCATCTGATGNNGANCTACCTTTCACTACATTTCTAGAAAGNAATATGGNGTATAGTTTGATTGTGAAAGTATGTGGTTTGGANGGAGCATTATCTGGTGAAACATGGGTTATGGGAATCGATGTAAATCTCAAAGATGACCTCAACATTGGAGATAGTGTAGATTTAACCACAATAGTTGGAACTGTGCATGATTTGAAGATGACCTTGTTGACCGANCAAGAGATTGATGTTGAANCAGGNGAACGGTATGAATTCAGAATCGCATTACAAAATGAAGGAAATATTGTNGAAATTATTGANCCACAAATTCTAGGTTCTAACGAATCCAATCAAGGAATTTCAATACAATTTGCAGAAGATACAGTNTCNACATTGNCACCTGGAGGAAATACCGANCTAATTGGATTCATAGAAATAAATGAAGAAGCNAAGGCAGGAGAAAATCTNATTCGACTTTCGATAAATNNGGAATCAACAGAAATTGAAATGAAAATTATTGTNCCATTAAGAATCGACATGGCTTTGGAATTGATGGGTGGAAATTTTGGNNCATTGGAATCTGATGGAAGTATTACATGGACATTTGTGATTTCTAACCTTGGAAACTCANCAGATCNNGCTTATCTAAGTCTTCATCAAGANGGGGATGAGGCGATTCAAANTGCATCCAATAAAGAACCTCTCCCAAACTATGTCGTTTCACTTCATGAAGGCAGTTTAGAGGATGATAATCTTGGTGCAACAATTGGAGTCGACGCAATGGGAATTGCCATGTTAGGTTCAATAGACGGNGGNGATGAAAAGATTGTGAGAGTACATATTGTCGTTGCTGATGGCGATTTCCCCCCAATTGAAACATTGAGNTTTGGAATAAAAATCAATTCTGAATTTGGGGGAAGGATGGATGGAGGAGATTATGACTCAACAGATGGATGGATTGGCCCAGATTACGATTCTAATGAACAGATTCTGCTAGTAGAATTCAAAGCTATGGAATTACAATTCGGAGAAATATCACAAGTTAAATTTGGTGAACAAGTAGATATTACATCTGAACTAATCAATATGGGCAATATAGTGGGGGAAAATATTGTCGTTATTGCTTGCCCCAATGTTAGTCCAACTTCTCTCGCCCTGAATGGATGCACAGATGGAGAAGTAAAGACGACAGTGCCAAGCATTTCAGCACTAAATGGAAGTGAGCCAGGGAATCGACGAATAACAATGCGAATTGATTCAACGGTAGCAATGGAATGGACAATACAAATAGATCCTGAAAATAGATTAGTAGATATTAATCGAGAAAACAATCTAGCTTCGATTAGTATAGAAATTGAAGAAGAAAGTGGGCTGTTTGAGAGTTTTATTGACACGTCAGATGGAGCAACTATGAATATTCTAATCGTAGGGTTGCTTGGACTTATTGGAGTATTATTGTTGATGCTAACCGTTTTCAGAATTAGTAGTAAGAGACGAATGAGGAAGGACCCTTGGATCAATGAATCACGTGCTTGGGCTAAGAACGAGATTCCGACTATGCCTTCTCAGAATAAATCAGTCCAACCGCCTCCAGGTATACCTGGAAATACAGTCATTCAACAACAAACAGACCCATATTCAGATTTGGATGAAATGAATATTGGTGACCTTTTAGGCGACCTACTTTGAGCGAAGGAGCAATACACGCCAACCAATACGCAAGCACATGTCAGAGGTCGCGGACGCTGACTGGATGCATGGTCGCTCTGAATGGTGGAGTAGTACCGCAGGACGAGGCCCCATGAAATCTCATGGGGTATTTGGAAAGGAACTAGATGAAGGAGAAAAAAAATCTCCTGTCCCTGAAAATTTTCATTGGGAGATTAATCCTCCACCAACATGGAAACTCGCAGATAGAAGAAAGGGAGGAACTGGTTGGATGCGCCAGAGATTCAAACCCCCTGCCAGAACCATTTTATTGCCTTGCTCATGGTCGTTATTCTTCCTAATCGCAACTACAATTCCACTTGCTCTTCCAGGAAGAACACCGAATGATCAAGTTACTGCATTAATTCTATTCTTATGCACATGGGCCTTGATTTTCATTCCAGCTTGGATGGCTCAAAATGAAATGCCAAGAGGAGGAGGTTGGCTTATTGGAAAAAATACACTTGGATACTTAGGAATTGGCAGTATTATATTCCCACTACATATCATAATCAACGTAAAATTAGGATGGTTTTCTTTTGCATTTTTTTGTATAGCATGGTACACTCAAATTCGTCGTTTTCAAGAGGGGTTCAAAGCAGCTTCCAATAGATGGCTTCTCCCCTTTAATCCATTAGAATGGGGAGAAGAGGTAGTCAATGAAAAATGGGAAATAATTTCAATCAAATGGAGAAATGGACCTATTGCGAAGCATTCAATTTTCTCAGGACTAGAACTCCATGGAACTAATCGAGGTAAAGAACGATTCATTGCATTCCATTATCATGGTCCGGAAGGATGGTTAAATGACCTGTTCACAACCCAACTTCAATCAGATAAAATCCATGAATCCCTCCAAAATCCTCCAATCCTATTGGAAGGAGAACAATGGGCTAAGAAATTTCTAAAAAATATAGAAACTAATGAATCAGAATAATGAGGGATAACATGGATGAGAAATGGGTTCAACCGGCTCAAAACAGTATTGAGGCTATTGCACATGGCATGACATATGCAGACGGTTCTGAATTCGACGTTCGTTTGACTACAGATGGGGAACTAGTTTTACACCATAATGCTAGAATAGAATTGAGTAAAAAAAACGAACGAACAGAAGGTTTGGAAATTTTTGTTGAACAAAACCATTCAGATGACCTGCGAGAAGCAGGATTTGAACTTCTATCGGAATTGATTGAAGACCCAAGAATTATCCATTCTTGGATCAATGGTTCTTCCACAGCATGTATTGAGATTAAACGACCTCATCCTAAAGCAAAAATTGTAGGAGGGTATTTCCATAGAAATGGCATGAGAGAACATGTTCAAAAAATTATGAAAAACATCGAGAATATACTATCCCCTTTAGAAATCCCAGAAAGAAATACAGTAATCTACTCATTTGACCCAGAAACAATGGAGGCTCATTCTGAATCTGGAATAAATATCCCAGCAGCACCAATCAATCCATCGATTAGAACCTGGGGACTAGCTCCCATACGTCGTGCTATGGCTCTTCCATCATTCGGGAAAAGAAATGTGCTTCATATGGTTTCTCATTGGGAAAATATGGGAGCACCAGTACTTCCATTAGCTCTGAAACACATTTATTCATGGTCGAAATATCTCCATCTAGGACGCACTTATTCATACAAAGGGAAATCATTAGTTTCACTCAATAAACAGAGACAAGGGTACCCCATCCATGTCTGGCCAACTCCAATTGAAATTGAAAAGAAAATAATTAGTGGAGGATTTACAGCCCTTAGTGATTTGATGGACCCTACAATCCTTAGAACTCCTCAGGGTCAAACTCGATGGATGAAACCTGGAACACACCCACTAACTCCTGAGATTGATGAAATGATGGCAACACCCACAGATGATGAAAATGCAAGAGAATTATTCAAGCAAGCTTCACAAGAACCGACTTGGGACGAAATGGATCTCAAAGAAAGGCAAGTCTTGATCGACCGATTAAAGCCTAGATTGTTTTGGCCAGAAATAAAAGCGGATGAAGGCTCACCTCCTTGGGAAATACCTAGATTCATTGGACATCGTGGAGCAGGTAAAACCTTCAAAGAAGGATAATCACAATCGTCTAACTGGTTGATCACGTGCCAAATATTTAGGGCGATAAATTGGAACACCCTTTCCACCACGAGAATTTCTTTCGTCAACAATTTGAGCGGAAATTCCAATTACTCTTGCCCAGCCAAAAAATGTAGTGTAATAATCTGGTTTACGGAATCCAGCATTATGCAGTAGCGTTCCTGAAACAAGATCTACATTGGCATTGGGGTTGCTAATCTTAGGATTCTCGCCCAAAACTCGAGGGGCGACTTCGCGAAGTGTTCTAACTGTTGCAAACAATGGATCATCGGGGCAAACTTCCTCGCCAATTTTCATCTGAACAGTTGCTCTAGGATCCTCGGCCCTCAATACAGCATGCCCGAAACCAAAAATCGGACGTTTAGCTGCTAATTCACTTCGAACGAATGATTCAACCTCGTTGGGGTCAGAAGTTCCTACCTTCTGAACAAACTCTAGACACGACTGGTTCGCTCGACCATGCAGGGGACCACTTAATGCATTCATTGCTGATGCAATTGATGCGAAAAGACTGGCTCGACCAGAAGCAACTGACTTCCCAGCAAAGGTGGAAAGATTACCTCCTCCATGATCCATATGAAGGACAAGAAACGAACGAAGAATTCTCTCTGCACGTACAGCATCATCTCCTTCCACCCCCAACATTGAAACAAAATTCCCCGCCATTCCAAGAGAAGGATTTGAGGGGTTAACCAATTCGCCTCTACCACCTCTCATCATGAACAATCGTGCCATTAATTCGGGCATCCATGCAATGAGGTTCATTGCATCAGAGAAAATATCGTTCTCTACTTCGCCACGTCCTAGAGACATAATTCCTATGCTAAGCCAATCCATTGGGTGTCCAGTCCCAGTTCCGATTGCTGTAAATAAATCAGTTGAACCAGATGGGAGATTAGAACGAGAAATTAGATCTTGTCTGAACTCTTGAGATTCTTTCTCATTTGGAATTCGCTTGTTGAACAGTAGAAATGCTGCATCCTCTGGATCTATATCTGCAAGGTCAGCAATTGGGTATCCAGCATAATGAACTCCATCAATCGGATCGACAAACGAAGTACGACAGGTCCCTACTGGAATCCCCCGCATACCAGTATCAAGATGTGAGTCCTTGACCTCAAACAATACATTCTCGTCTGACATGCTCCCCCTCGGTATTAGAATGGAACCAGAGAGTTCTCATCAAGAACCCTCCGCATGTATTTTCTTTTTGAAAACCGTGAAGTTTGAACCCTAAGAGGGCTTCGTGAGGATGTGAGACGACATATTCCAGAGTGGTGGGAAGCAGGAATTCGCTTTACATGTCTACCAAACTGCGGCAGATGTTGTGATGAACCAGATGGTTTGGTTTACCTTACTAAAGATGATGCTAGACGTATTGCTGCAAGCATGAATAAAGATGTGGAAATATGGTTGGAAGAAGATGCTAGGAAAACACATGATGGACGTTTTGTTTTGAAATCGACCCCAGATAAAGGAACATGCATCTATATTGAAGAAGATAAAAGTTGTAAAATTCATTCTGTTAAGCCTGCTCAATGTTCTGCATTTCCGTTTTGGGGAGAAAAAGTTCGAGATGATCCTTCATGGAGAAAAACAATCGAAATCTGCCCGGGACTTGTTCACCCAGATGCTATTTTAATCGACGGAGAAACTATTCGTGCACATATTGAATCAGATGCAATTGCAGAACAAGGATTTCGTAATTGGTAGATTCAAACAGGCATCTTTACTCGTCTCTTTCTCAAGCGAGCTGTGCCTTTTGATTGTGCTTTATTTTGATGGAAGGGGATTTGGCCTGGCGCAGGCTGTAATATTGGATACTGAATTTCTACTGTAATATCTGCGGGATTAAAGGGTGTAATTGGACCTACATCTTCTCCTAGAGGAGTTTCAGTAATTGCTTCTAATTGGCCTTCCAATGCTAACAAACGATCAGTAAGTGCAACTAAGTCGCCTGGAGTTGTAGAAGACATTCGTTCTTGGATTCCTGCCAACTCACTCTCAATTTCATGAAGTGCGTATCTTCTTCGATGTAACTCACTCTCTGCATCGAAAAATCTACTTTCGATTTTCCCACCTAAGTTTTGTGAAATACCCGAAGAAGGAGTGGAAGAAATTGGCTGTTGGGATGGAATAAGACGTCCACTAGGGAGTTCCCAACTAGGAGGAGACCAGGAGTCTTCAGAAAGAGATTCAGAAGTAGAAGTTAATTCTACTTCGGGCTCAAAGCCACGAGGTAGAACCTCATCTAACACATCCTCTACCATTTTTTTGCCAATTTTTTCTGCATCCCATGTTGATGATTCATCCGTTCGTTGGGTTAAACTGCGTCCTTCCAATAAAATAGATAAATCAGACATACTCACTGGAATTTCCCCTTCAGAAATTGACGACAACACAACCTGAAGTGAATTTACTGATCCTGCCCATGTAGGTGAATGATCAACGATTGAAGTCAAAATCTCTTCACTTACAGAAGCACCGGCAGCAATACTCCTTCTCCTAAGATGTGCAACTAGTGTAGCGATACTAGGTTCATCAAGAGTACCAATTGCTGCCCCAGTAAGTACTTCTCTCAACGAACTAGAAGGGACTGAATCGAAGGAATCAAGGGACCTAGTTGTACAAACAATCTGCACTCCATAATCCAATGCAATATGCAAAAGGCGCCCTAGTACATCATCTGTACGATGTTTCAGAACCTCGTGGAGGTCGTCAACTAAAATGGCACCAGCATGTCGAAATGCTTCTTCAGAACCCATTGGACATTCGATAAGAGTAGAGCCTTCAATTCGATAGACTTCTCTGTGGGGCATGACGCTCTGCAGACTATTTGCTAGAGCGGATATGAAATGCGTTTTACCAGTACCCGCACTCCCGACTACAACAAATGGATTAAGGCGTTGCCCGGGTTCTTCCATAATCAAATCTGCACCTCTAGCAACAGCATGATTTTCTGGAGAAGTGTGCCAACGTGACCATGATAATGATGGACGAGGCTCGTGTACTAGAGGCCAAGAATAAACCTGCTCAGATGAAGCAGGAGTTACATCCACAGGCGAAGATATTTCATCCAATTCTGTACTAACTACTCCCCTATGCTCATCAAGAACTTGTCTCCACAACAAACGCCCAGGGATATTTTGAACTGATTTTCGATTAGAAGTATTTTCACGAAGTCGGCGAATACCATCTAAAACAAAATCACCTTCTCGTTCTTCTCCCAATAATCTTCGTTCAGCTCCTTTTGGATCCGAACGTCCCAATAAATCATCAACAGTAGAAAGGCCCCTGGGTCCTTCTCGTCGTCGAATATAATGCTCTAAAGAGGGAGAAGTTGTCTTGACTGGATTAGGTATTTCCCCAAACCGTTCCTTAGCTGAACGAACTACATCAGACAATCGACGACTCATTTTTTGCCCTCCAATTGTTCTAATTTCTTTAGCGCTTCAGATGGTGACCTCTCAACACTAGCCATTATCTCCCCAATGTTGCCACCTTTCTCAACTAAAATTGCTAATCTTTCATAGAAATCCTCGGGAAGTTCGGTTGTATCCATTGTTGCTGTTCGAGGGACAGAGAAGTCTCTTCTCTGGCGATGTTTTGCAGAGGCGAATTCTCTTGCAGAAGAAGGAGGTTCGCGGACAACTTCCGATTCACTTGAATGGCGTGAGGTTGTATGGACAATCTCATGACGTCGTGCATCTTCAAGCCCCTTTGGTAACCAAACATCATCAATTTCACGGGCATTTCTAAGGATATCCGCACTTGCATCATTCGATTTTGATTGGACACCTATGAATTCAGGAATGTCCTTACCAGTTTTCGGAATTGCTTCAAACTGAGTCTCTTGATTTCTTGATTCTACAATATCATGCCATCTTTCGGCTGCATCTCTGAGGCCATCTGCTCTTATCGAATGATCAAGAGGCGGAGATTTATTTCTGACCCTAGCCTTGGGTTTATGATCAACAGTAGCAGCCCTTGGACCAGTCCGTTTGACCTTTCTAGCGACCTTCTTTTTTGGACGAGAGACACTTGTATTAGAAGAAACAGAAGAAACCTCTATCTCTTCTTGAGAATAAGTTTCAATCTCAATTTTTTCTTCAATTTCAAGTACAACATCATCGGACATGTTGGGAGAGGGTTCTATTGCCCAATCAGGCAAAACAAAATCTTCATCTTCTTCTGCATGAGATTCATTTTTCACCTCTTCAGGAATTTCTTCTGTGAATTCATGAATAGGATCGTCAACTGCTTCAATGGTTGATTCAATTCTCCATTGGTCAATTAAGGAACCAATATCTGGCCGAATATCTTCAATAGGCTCGGGAAGTTCCTCCAACATTTCTTCATCGTTAGATGAAACAGAGGTATCTATCACTTCTAATACCCTAGGCTCGGCAGTTGTGGTCATCGCATGAATAATGAATGGATGTCCCGCTAATTTAGCTCCCTGGACAGCCCACATTGCGGCAGTATGGGTATCTAACATTTGCATTTCAATTTGAAGAAGTGCCCTCTCTTGTGGAGACATTGCTAGGCCATCAATAGGGCAAAGTAGGAGGTCATCTGACTCGGCAACTAAATCCGTCAAATTTCGACAAAAGTCGTATACTCGATCAAAACCGTGTAATCCAATCAAAAATTCTAATCCATCAATAACTACTACTGCACGAGGATTTGCGAATAAAAAATCTTCAATTTTTTTCATTATTCCTTCGAGGCTCGGGCCAATATCTCCCTTCTCTAAGGGTCTTTCAGTAAGCCTGATTGATGACGATTCATGTATTGCATACTTGCTCCTAAGACGATTGTTAGGAAGGCGACTGAAAACTAAAAGAGGTCGCCCAAGAGAAACAAGATTAGAAGCAATACCTAGCACACTATCTGGAACTTCATCATCAACTAGCCAACTCTGACCAGGACCAAATGATGGGCCTTCAGAAATCAGTTCTGGGGCAACTGGTTCATCGAACAGTAACTCTTCCACCCCCTCCCTAGAGAATTCAGTTTCAATACTAGTCCAACGACTCTTAATTCGACCTAATGAAACCAAATCTTGATGCCTAGTATCTGACCACCAAGGTTGCTCTTCTAAATTCTGAATATCAGATTTCAAAAGTCTAGAATGAGGGTGTAAATCCATTGATTCTGGAATATGATCTCCTTCGTGAACTGATATTCGAGCGTCGTCCATTGCAGATTCTTTGAGGCAAATTTCCATGGCTTGCTTTCCACCGGATGTCGAGGAATTAATATCAGAAGATAATGCCATTATTGGCATCCCATCCATAATCCCTAAATTTCCTACAAAACCATCACGTGAAGCCCTTTCAATTCGAAGATGGCCATTGAAACGTGACCTTGTGGCATCCAACATAAGTAGGGCGAGAACCCCGGGGCCACCACGGCGCCGCTCTGTAATATCTCCATCTGCAAGCTCCGCCATCACAGAACCCTCAACCGAATGTGGACTCAACCCCTCTTGAACCCCCCTCCTAAATGGCGCTACAGAACCCCATTTATTTGGAACAACAGGGGGAACGGAGAAGGAGAGAGTTCAAGCGCTTGAAGTGTATGACTCATTCCGTAGAAATACACTTAGTGCCTATTGGAAGAAAAATGAACACAAATTCAAACTGGTGAAATGATGAATAATACCTTACCGCTCTGGGAAATCCAAGAAATTAGGGATGAGGCTGTACAAAATAACATTCCGATATGGGCCTTAATTATTGGAGCTCTTGCTGCTTTTGTTGGACTACTAATCCTACCAACAAATCAGTTTGTTGGAACCTTAGTTATCATCGCTTCATTTATCCCAACCGTAATTGGAGTAACTAGATTTTTAGAAATACGAATAAATCGAAAAATTCTGGAACATATAGGAGTAGATGAAGGGCATCCGTGGCACCCTGCAGATGAAGGGGAAAGTACCAAAACAAGAGTTAAGGATGTACTAGGGCGATGGGTAGAAATCCCATTAACTGCAAATATTACTTTTCACCTTGATCATCTAACGAATGAATCAAGCATCAAAGATGAGGAAGATGAAGAAATCTTGCAACTTGGAACATACTTAACCGAAATGGAAGGAGAAAAAATGGAATTTTTTATCAATCAAGCATTGATTTTGTCTAGAACTCAAGAATTTGAACAGGATCCTACTCTCAAAGATGCTAGACTACGCGAAATGGAAGCAGAGGGGCTACTAGATCGTGAATGGTTGGATACAAGTCCTGGCCAAGTGGAAATCGAATTTGGACAAATGAGTCGAGCAAAAGAGATTCTTGGCAAAAAGAAAAACACCAGTCATTTGGCACTAGATGCTGAAGAATGACGGCAACGGTCATAGGTCTGGAGAGTCAGATGAGGGGTTCGTGGAAGAGTGGCGTGAGAGAATTGCGGCCTTACCAGATGAACAACGAGAGATGTTCGAAGGTGGGACTCTAAGCCAATTCTTCCTACGATGGCCACTTACTCTTTCTCACCCTACCTTTGTTGGCTCCTTCTATGGAGTTCTAATTTCTCTAGCATTATTAGCGCCTACTCTCATGGAACAAACATCCGTAGGGGAATCTATTTCGGATTCTACCGGAACTTGGGCAATTACATCACTTTCAATAATTTTGATTTGCGGAATTCTTGGAGGTTTTAGCGCAATAATGGTTGCAATTACCAAACGAATGCCACTCCGCCTTGACCAAAAAAGAAAATTCATTTTCCCTATTCCATTCATTGGACTAATTCTATTTACAGCATCTATATTGGAACCCACATTGGGAATTCCAGAAGAGATTGGTTGGATGCTAATGATTGCACCAGGACCTCTTTACGTACACCTATCTTATGCACCAAGATGGAGAATGTTAGATCGAATGGCAAGAGGGCTGAAGCCAATAGAAGGCCCATTGGAAGTAGGAAAAAAGAGAGATTCAGACGACGAAGATTTGATGGCAGCCATTGATGAAATCACTGATGAAACATCAGATTAATCCTATTGATTTCCCTGCTTTTTCAAATGCACGAAGAACTTCATCTAAATCATCACGTGTCAACCCTGCAGACATTTGAGTTCTAACTCTAGCCTTATCTCTGGCCACCATCGGAAACACAATAGCACCAACCATAACACCTGAGTCACTCATAGCCATCGAAAGACGTTTGGCAGTTGTTGATTCCCCACACATAACAGGAATAATCGGAGTGGTAGAAACGCCTGTATCGAATCCCAAAGAGTCTAATTCTCTACGGAAATAATTGGTATTCTCCCACAGTCTCTGAACATGTTCTGGTTCATCCATGATTACCTCAACAGCAGCCTTTTGAGCAGCAGCAACACCAGGGGGCTGACTCCCTGAAAGTAACCATGAACGACTGTGATTTAATGCATGAAGCCTCATCTGTTCAGTTCCAGCAACAATTCCTCCTTGGACACCCATTGCTTTAGAATAAGAGCCGACCTCAAAATCTACTCTACCTTGAAGACCAAAATGAGCTACAATTCCTCTACCTTCACCTAAGACACCTTCTCCATGACAATCATCAACGAAAACCATTGCATCATATTCTTCCGCTACATCGACTATTTCGTCTAGCGGAGCTACATCTCCATCCATACTAAATACGCCATCGGTAATGATTAATTTTCGATCAGCATCTTGATTTTGTTTCAAAACTTCTTCCAATGCGCCTACGTCATTATGAGGATATACGGCACGTTGAGCCTTAGTCAATCGCACGCCATCGATAATTGAACCATGATTGAGTTCATCTGAAATGATAACGTCCTGCTTTCCATTTACTAAAGTAGGGATTAACCCCACATTAGCAGTATAGCCTGCTGAATAGATTAATGCGGCCTCAACACCCTTGAAATCTGCGGCTACTCTTTCAGCCTCAAGATGTAAATCCATAGTTCCAGCAATTGCTCTTACTGAACCACTTCCTGCGCCATATTTTCTGGTTGCATCAATTGTTGCTTCAACGACTCTGGGATGTGTTGAAAGATTCAGATAATTATTAGCAGACAGCATTATTGTCTCTTTTCCGTCAATAACTACACGAGGTGAATTTGCAGATTCAAGGACTGGAGGATCCCAATTCAAACCCGATTTAGATAGTTCTTCGAATCGTTCTCTCATCCAATCGAGTTCCCTCGCCATACAACTGGGATGTTCGTGGCGACCATGATGGTTCCGTTCATCGCTGCGTTCAAACGAAGGGGCGCAGAGCAACTGGCATGGACAACCTGCCAATGGCGGTAATTCTAGGAATTGCTCAAGATGGTGGAGTCCCTCACCCAGGATGTAATTGCCAAACATGTTGCTTTTATTCTAGTTCTGGAATTCAATTATCTCCCACTTCTCTTGGTGTGATTGATGAAGAGAATTTACATCTTTTCGATGTCTCAAGAGATTTAAGCCGGCAATTAAGAATGCTACCAAATACAGAAAAGAAGGTCACGGACATCTGGATTACTCACGGACATCTAGGCCATGTAGATGGTATCGGATTATTTGGTAGAGAAGCAATGGGAGCAAAAGGAATTAAGGTTCATGCTAGTAAATCTATGATTAATTTAATCGAAAAGACACCTAGATGGAACACAATGATACAAAATGGAACTTTGATTCCATGTCCATTTGAAACCGATAAAAT
>PBDV01000017.1 GCA_002718215.1 Methanobacteriota archaeon | reverse complement strand
CTCTTTTCTAGACACATGGGTCATTCCTAATTTTTCTACAAATTCTTTCTTGAAATCGGATGAAGTTCCAATGAGATGGTCTGCCCCCTTAGCCTTGGCAATTTGTGCAGCAGCAGAACCAACTCCGCCTGCAGCATGGTGGATTAATACGGAATCTCCTTCTCGAATTCGCCCTAGATGTACAAGCATATGGTGGGCCGTTGCATAAGTTACTGGAATTGCAGCAGCAGCAGCTAAATCTTGCTCATCACTGAGAACAAAAGACTGTTCTGGCTTAACATCCACTGAAGATGAATATCCTCCGAATCGAGTCATCGCGACTACTCTTTCTCCTACTTTTCTGTTTGTTACTGCTGCACCTACTTCAGAGATTATTCCACTAACTTCGTATCCAGGGGTGAAAGGAAATGGAGGGGCAGCCCCATAGAGTCCTACTCTCATCATTAAATCTGCAAAGTTAATTCCTGCATAGTGTACATCTATCCGAATTTTTTCTGCTTGAAGGACATCCATATCTTCTTTTACGATTTCAATAACGTTTGGCCCCCCTTTTCGAGGATAAATTGCTCGTTTACGCTGTGCCATTATAATCACTCAAATCCCACATTACTATACAATCGCATGACTATTATTCCTGCAAGAATTAGTGTTATACCAATCACGCTTCCTAAATCTAAATTTTGATCATAAAAGATTACAGATAAAAGAGCAATTCCTACAATTCCAACTCCTGACCAAACCGCATAAGCAATACCAACTGGAATTGTATCTAGAGTTAGAGATAGAAAGTAGAATGCAGCACAGTATCCAATTAGAACAATTACAGATGGGAGAAATTTTGTGAACCCCTCTGTAGATTTCAAAGATGCAGTCGCAATTACTTCAGAAATAATTGCCAATCCAAGATAGCCCCATCTATTCATGTCTTTGCCAAACCGAATCAATCTATGATTTCTCCGTCAATTTCATTTCGATTTCATCAGCAGGGGTGCCATTTAGAATTCTTTCAAGTAGAGGTTCTATGTCCTCTTTTCCATTTAGTGAATACCATTCTCCTTGTGGGTAGATTACACACGATATTCCATTTTCACAGAAATCTAAACATCCAGATTTTTGAACTCTAATTCCTTCAATATTTGATTCTCTAACTCTCTTTTTCAACTCAGTTAACAATCCCATACTATCCTTCGAACAACAATCTGGTCTAGTAGCTCCTTCGTTTCTAGAGTGACCGCAGATGAAAACATGAGTATTGAAACCCGGCTCAATACGACCCTTTGAGTCAGCCGGCATTCTTACGCCTCAGATTTGGTCAAATTTCGATGCCAAAATAAAATCCGCTTCAGTTAATCCATCGATTTTATGGGTAAATATTGTCGCATTCACTTTGCCCCACCCGATTTCAAAATCCGCATGATGGAATTCTTCTTCACAAATTTGAGCAGCTAAATTAAGAAAATTTAGCGCTCCTGCGAAGTCCTCAAATTCCCAACATCTTCGAAGGTGATGGGCATCAACAACTTCCCATGCAGGATTTAGACTTGCGAATAGTGGTTCTATTTCGCCATGAGTCAAAGGAGGAACCCCTCCTTCACATGCCTCACATTTTTTCTCGTGAAGTTCCATTTTATCCCCATTGGTGGCTCTCATGACTATCCGATGCTCTTTTCTCGACTTCTTCTTGAATTTCACTTCTGCGTCTTGCTTCTGATCGTTCAAATGTCATTAACTCCTCATCATCAATGTATAGAGGGCGTGTGTGTGCGATTAATCGTACTTCAACAATTATTTCTCTAGCAATTGCTCTGAATCTTCCTTCATCATCTAGTATTTCGATAGAGGATTTGTGTGATGATAATAGTCTTCCTCGGACCCAAGGGTCCATTTCATCAGAAATGACTGTTGAATCCAACAATAGTTCTACCAAATCATCTCGTCTTAAACCGGATTTTCGTTCTGCAATTGGGCCATATAGATTGTCTTCAAATGCCGACGTGTCTTCTATTCCCATCTTCCCTAGTTCTCGTTGTGCCCATTCAGGTAGGTCTCCGGCCATGCACCGGGAGTTTCGGAGTCTGCTATGAACCGTCGCATCGGATATTTTCGCTGTTTGGATGATTAGGCTTCAAGAATGCTGGCCATCCCACAGTGTATGAGGTGGAGCCATGGTTGCGGTCAATTGGCGTCGAATTCCGACTGTCCTGCAACCCGATGAATTGATGGACAAGGCTTTCTCCGCTGCAACAAAGAAGGCAAATCTAGTTGATGATCCAGATAAATATCATCGGGTCAGAAAACAGATGCTTGCAATGATTCAGTCTTCTTGTGATATTCTTGAGGCAACTCTAAGAAAATGGATTTCTAAATGGCCGAGCCTTGATCGATTAAGTCCTTTTGATGCTGCTTTAGTAGATGCAGCAGTAGGAAGGGATGAATTCAAGCAGAATCTTGGCGGAGTTCAGTGGGCAGCTGATCGAATCAATCAATTGAATCGAGAAGGACAAAGCAGAATGGCTAAGCATAGGAGCATAGAGGAATTTCACGAAAGACGAAGACATATCTATGGCAGGTGTGCATCAATATTGGGGCAAATTGGGCCTCAATTAGCTTGGTTAAATGACGCTCGTAACATCATGAGAGAATTTCCAACCATTGATACGATGGATCCTTGTATTGTTGTTGCTGGTTCCCCCAATGTTGGAAAATCTGCATTGATTTCTTCACTTTCAACTGGTGTGCCAGAAGTTAATTCGTATCCTTTCACAACAAAAACACTCCACGTAGGCCATTTTGAACATAGAAGGAGAAGTTATCAGATGGTAGATACGCCTGGTCTGCTTGATCGACCCATGGTTGAAAGAAATGAGATTGAGATGCAGGCAATTGCTGCATTAGAGAATGTAGGGTCTGTTGCCGTCTTTCTCTTGGATCCTTCAGAGATGGGAGGTACTTCATTGGAATCTCAACAAAATTTACTTTTAGAGGTGAGAAAATTATTGGGTGAAACTCCGGTATTGGTAATAGATGGTAAGATGGATTTGTTGGGCTTAACAGAAGATGACACAATAAATCCAGAAACTGGAAATTTAGTAATTAGTGCTACAGAGGGTTGGGGGCTTGAATCTCTCAAATCACATTTGATTGAAATGATTGGTGCTGATGAAATAGAAGACCCCTTGTCACTTCCAGAGGGTTGGCACAGAAAATATTCTCCTGAATAATCAACGATCTATATGCCCAGTATGTCCGCAGATTGTACAATATATGTCGAACCCACCATAACTTGGACGAAGTGCAGAAACATCGATTTTTTTCCCGCATCCTTCACACTTGACTTCATCCATGAAAGTCTCACCCCTTCTCAGTTCTTAGCGTCTATCGTTTATTCTAATATTGAATCAATCTTCTTTTTGCCTTTTGAATAAATTACTTACAATCGGGAAATTCATGTCTAATGCACTTGCTGCAAGCCCCACGGTAGCAATCAGTAGCAATATTTCTACCCAAATTGCTAGAGATACTTCTATTTCTACTGTGACTTGTTGACTTGAAAGATCCAAACTCCCTTCTTTTCCTCCAGTAACAAATCGAGTATCTCCTGGTTTAAGTGAATATGTAAAAGAGTTTTCAGAATCGGGGCCTCCTGCGAGATATTCAAACTCATTACTTTCACAATCTGTCAATCCATTGTCATCTGGTGGGCACTCTCCCTCTTCTGCCCATTTAGCATCAACAATTCCTACCCAAGCTACATCTCCACGTTCCCATCCAACTGTTGCATCCAAATCGAGGAATATCATCCCACCAGGTATACTGAGATTCTCTTCAGCCATGCCTACTGGGCAGGTCTCAAAACCTGGGATTCCACATGGAATTAGAGGGACTTTTTGTTCTTGTTCGGGGACATTTATGCCGATTAGGCTTCCTAATATCATAATGGTGCATATTCCAGCAGTAATAATTGGCAGAATAGATAAAATTCTCATGATAATCGACGTCATGCTCCTCCTCCTTGAGTAACATTCAGAATCACTAGCAATATAGCAATAGCCGGGAAAATATACATTAGAATAGACAGTTGTTTTCTAGATTTTTCATTTTTTTGATGTTTATTTTTACATTCTTCTTTGCTACATATTGGGGGGTCAGCATCCANTTTGATAACNGCTCGGCAAACAACACAATGGCGATGTGGAGGNACTGACTTCAGTTCTGATTTNGNCTGNCTGCGTACTTTATCCACATTTGACCGAATCTTGTCTGCCATCTTGGAGCTCTTTGCCATGTTCATCCCTCNATATTCGTACCTTCAAACGATTCGCCGTTTAGNGCNGCTCTAAGNCNTTNCATATCNCTACCGTCTATNACTGCGAGATTTAATCCAGCATTTCTAGCAACTTCTGCNCCTATTGAGTCGATTACACCTGAACTTCCTGCTTTATTGTGTTCNGCTGGNCCTACAACTTGTAGNAATTCNTCGTGAGTCATACTGTGGAATTTTTTCGCATTNGGGTCTTTTCTTGGNTCAGATGAGTATACATGTCCAACATTAGTTGCGATAATGCATCTTTCTGCTTCTAGGTGATTTGCAAGTNTGATTGCTACCGTATCAGTTGTATGNCCNGGAACAGTTCCACCCATAACCACAATCGCATGCTTCTCAGAATATTCNTTTGCANCAAAAATATTCGTCGGAATGACTGGNGCAACATCATTNCCTGCAAACCTCAAGGCCTCAGCAACAATTGTNGCATTTAGNCGAGTCGCTGCAATTCCGATTCGATCTAATGCTTCAACATCATTTCCCAGAATAGGTTTTGCAAGTTCGATTCCTTCNCTTGCAGGNGCTCCNCCTCCTACAACTAATGCCAACTTGAATTCTGTAGAAATTACTTCCTTTACTACGTCACAAAGGGCCTGTAACCAAGCATGTCGGTTTTCCACTTCAGGACGAAGCAGGCTCCCGCCTAGCGTCGCGACTCGAGTCCTCATCCCTCCTGAATTCTGAGTAAAGTCTTTGAATTCGTTGGCTCTCAAGCCCTTGTTTTCAATGAACGGGTTCAAATGCGTGTTTCGGGCCCACTAGTATTGAGGCGAGCAGAGTGTCTGATGAACTTGAGATGCAACAGCGACGCTTACGTCTGAAGAACGCGATTACTGATTTGCAAGGTATGAGGGGAATGGGTACCGAACTAGTAACGGTAATTATCCCTCATGATAAGCAAATTTCAGATGTTAGGGGGCAACTTAGCCAAGAACTAGGTCAAGCCCAGAATATCAAGTCAAAATCTACTAGAAAACACGTTTCTGACGCGATTGAATCAGCTGTTGCTACATTGAATCGTTACTCGAATCCTGGGGAGAACGGAATTGCACTTTTTGTTGGCCATGTGATTGTTGGCAACAATAAGACACGTTTGATGAATATTGTAATTGATGATCCTCCTGAACAAATTCAATCATTTCGATATCGATGCGATTCTACATTCGAAATTTCCCAACTTGAAGAGATGCTGATAGATAGAACATCATATGGATTGTTTGTAATTGATAGAGGGGAATGTGCATATGGAATTGCTAGTGGTAGGAGAATTCATTGTCAGGAAGAGATGCAATCGAACATTATGGGTAAACACAGGCAAGGAGGTCAATCTGCTCAGAGATTCGAGAGGTTAATTGAAGAAGCAGCTCATAAGTTCTTCAAGAAATCTACAGAGTTGGCTTGCGAATATTGGTTACAACATCTCGATAATCTCCAAGGAATCATTATTGGAGGCCCTGGTGCAACCAAAGACTATGTTGTAAAGCACGGATATTTTCATCACGAAATCGCTAAGAAAATTAGAGAACCATTCTTTGATGTTGGTTATTCAAATGAAAGTGGTTTGAGAGAGTTGGTACAAAGAGCAGGATCCTTGATGGATAGAATTGCACTTGATGGAGAAAGAGAAATTGTTGATCGCTTTTTGATGGAATTAAATGGGGCTGCACCTAAAGCAACATATGGTGAGATATTAATCCGTCAAGCGTTGGATGCTGGCGCTGTAGACACACTATTGCTTAGTGAAGGCTTGAAGAAAATGAGGCATACATACCAATGCGCTCTTTGTAAGCATGAATGGAAGAAGACAGAGATGGCAGATTCTTCTCCGAGTAACTGCCCATCTTGCGATGGTTCTAGTGACCGTGTTTCTAGAATTAAGGGAACTTCCATTTCTTTAATTGATGAGCTTACACTTCTCGCTGCTCATACATCCGCTAAGGTTACTTTAGTCTCTGGAGATAGCGAAGAGGGACAGACTCTATTGTCTGCCTTCGGCGGTCTTGGAGCAATATTGAGGTATGCCTGGAGTTGATGTAATGCAGATTCTTCAACAAACTGTAGAACCCTACTTCAAAGAAGCAATGGGTACTCTTGGAGTCCAGTCAAGTGATTATGAAAAATTACTTGGATTAGCAACAGTTGCAGATCATGGAGATTTAGCAATAGCATGTCATTCTTTATCACGAATTTTGAAGAAGTCTCCAGTAGATATTGGTGATGAATTATCTTCAATTTTGAAACCATTACTTGATGGAATAGTTGAAGTAAATTCTCTAAATGGTTTCGTGAATTTGAAGGCCACTGATGGATGGATTGAGAAGCATTGTGGAATTATTTGTAATGATGCTAGATTAGGTGTGAATAAGTCATCAATATCACGAACAGTTGCAATTGATTATTCTTCGCCAAATGTTGCCAAAGAAATGCATGTTGGCCATCTTCGTTCTACTGTAATCGGAGATTCACTAACTCGAATATTGGAGCACCTTGGCCATAAGGTGATTAGAGAAAATCATATTGGAGATTGGGGCACTCCTTTTGGGATGTTAATTGAGCATCTTTTGGATTTGGGAGAAGGAGATGCTGGAAATGAACTCAGTGTGGGGGATTTGGATGGTTTTTACAAAACTGCAAGAACAAAATTTGACGATGATTCTGCGTTTGCAGATCGTTCTAGATCACGTGTGGTATTATTGCAAAGTGGAGATAAAGAGACGTTGAGGTTATGGCAAGTTTTGGTAGATGAATCAACTCGCTACTTCAATGAGGTATACCAATTATTGGGAGTGTTATTGGTTGATGATGATTTAATGGGCGAATCTGCGTATCATCATCTTCTTCCAAATGTTGTTGAACATTTGGACAATAAAGGGCTTTTGAAAAATAGTGATGGGGCAGATGTTGTTTTTCCTGGTGGTCACTTGAATAGAGATGGCGAACCATTACCATTGATTGTTAGAAAGGGAGATGGAGGGTACAATTATGCTACAACTGATTTGGCTTGTATTATCGATCGTGTACAACGTTTAGGCGCAAATGATCTTCTGTATGTGGTAGGGACTCCTCAAGCACGTCATTTTGAGATGGTTTTTGCTGTCGCCCATCAAGCTGGATTACTTGATGATTCGAATAGGGCAATCCACGTGAATTTCGGTTCTGTGTTAGGTAGTGATGGAAAGGTACTGAAATCACGTTCAGGTTCAGCAGTAAAACTAGTGGATTTACTAAAGGAAGCAGTAACAAGAGCTGACGAAGTCATTGGAGAGAAGAACCCTAATCTAGTTGGAAAAGAAAGACAAGAAATTGCAAATGCAATCGGAATTGGTGCGGTAAAATATGCTGATTTGAGTACCGATCGAACTAGGGATTACATGTTTGATTGGAGTAAGATGCTATCCTTTGAAGGAGATACTGCTCCCTATTTACAATATGCCCATGCCCGTATCAGGAGTATTTTCGATAAGGTTGAATCAGATTCCTGGCATTCGTCATCTCTCTCAATAGAAAATGATTCAGAGCGGCGTCTTGCAAGATCAATTATTGGATTTGCAGACGCGATTCAATCCGCATATGTCGATTTAATGCCAAATAGGATTTGCATTCATCTTCATCAATTATCTGCAGCCTTTGGTTCGTTCTATGAGAATTGTCCTGTATTAGTTGCAGAGAAAAATGAAGTCCGCGATAGTAGATTGAAACTTTGTGATGCAACTGCTCGAATTCTATCTACTGGACTTGGTTTGCTCGGAATTCATGCACCTGATAGAATGTGATTAGAATTCATTCTCATCAATCACGCTTGATTTTGTTGGAGTTTCAGATTCCGCTTCTGCTCTCATTCTAGTTAGAACAATTTTTGCTTCTTCAAAATCTTCACAGGCTTCGGTTCTTTGTGATGATGGCCATCCACAGTCAATTCTTGTTTTGTCTATGCTGTTCGGTTCAATCCATGCACGACAAAGACGATGATGACATGATGCTCGAACCTCTTCTCCTTCAATCCAAAATGTTGTTCTTGTGCATATTGGGCATGCATCTCGATAATGCATAGTTTCGATTTCTTTTGCATCTGAACCGATTTGTCCAATTATCCAACGTTCTATTCTAATTTCCACTATGTCTGTGTCTTCAGCATTGGCCATGAAACCTCTTACAATTTCGTCTATTGTTTCCTTAGAGGGCATGACTCCCAAGGTTTCTTCTTCTTCATCTCGTGAGATGCCAATCGCCGAAAAAATGTGGTCACCTATGTCTGCCATTGACTCTCACACATACTCTTATCGAATCAATCCAGCGCTCTATTATTGCTGAAAATACTAATTCTGAGTAAGCGCATTCTTCATGAGCCTAATTCAATCAACATCGGATATGGTACAGATTGGCGATATGGCCCCAGATTTTACTTTGAAAGCCCAAGACAAGAGCGAAGTCACCTTGTCTTCCTTTGCAGGACGTAGAGTGATTTTGTCGTTTTACCCTGCTGCTTTTACTGGAGTTTGTCAGAATCAGGCATGCTCAATAAATAATCAAATCAAAGCATCATCATTTACTGATGTAGCAGTCTTGGGTATTTCTGTTGATTCTCCCTTTGCAAATAATGCATTCAGAGATGCAAACGGGATCGATTATCCATTACTATCTGATGTTCATCGAGAAGTAATCAAATCATATGGTGTAACATTCGAAAATTTTGCTATAGATGGTTATACTGTGGCGCAACGTTCAGTTTTTGTCGTCGAATCTGATGGTACAATTGGATATGCGTGGCATGCAGAAAATCCAGGTATTGAGCCAAATTATGATGAATTATTTTCATATCTTAATTCATAATTTCCACTTTTTGACTCGCATGAACATAGAGTGGACATCTCGAATAGTCAAAATTTGTGTTTTTTCGTCATATTGGCAGTCAAATGCCCTAAACAATGCTGGATGACTCATAGTTCGAATCGCATTCACTAAATCTCCGACCTTTGGGAATTTGGATTTTATTGATTCTCCAGTTTCTCTTTTGAAATGTTCACCTATTTCGGCGTATTTCATAGTTAATGGAACACTTGGTGAGAATTTAGCTAATCCCGCAAATCTTGAACTCAAATTCCATCCGATAATTTTCAGAATTATGTATATCGCCTCTTCAGAACTATTTACTTTTACAGGTTTTTTCTTTTCAGGAATTTCCACTCGATATACTGTAATATTAGCCAATTCGCCTTCAAATCTGATCTTTTGACCCAATAAATCTTCTAAGATAGAAACAAGACGCTTACCTTTCCCATAGCCTAAATGTTGTTTGATTTGAGTTACCGTTTTGAATGATGTATTCATTTTTTGATTACACCATTTCGGCATCCTATTTCCTAACTCTCCTACCAAAATCCCATCTTCCATTTCTTCTAGTATTATTGAAGCAATTTTTTTCCGCAATTCATTTTTGTTAGGGATATTGTTGTCTTTCTTAGTAATCTTATTTTTCGATTTCTTTTTCTTACGAGTTTGTTTCTTTTTGCTTGGCTTCTTTGTTTTCTGTACAGGATTTTGTTTTACTTCAGGTTCTACATGTTTGATTTCGTTTGGCACATTAGGCATATTGAAACCTGGTTCCTCAAGATATGAACCTGCAACGAACATAAATCCACATTTGTTCGTTTTTCTCCATTTGAGAAATGCTTCTTTTTCATCTCCTTCAAATCTCTCTTCATGATCTCGTAATCCATCATTTGTGATTAATACAGCCCCATTCTTCATACAATAGTCAATAAAGAACGAATCATCATCTGATTTTCCTGGAACTGTAGCTATCGAATCCTTTGGTATTTTTTCATTGAATAACTCAATATTATTCATTACTGCTTTGGGATTCCTCTCATTTCTAATTCTGTATTGTTTGACAAAACAGATCACCTTGTGACCTTGCGAGTCATAATTTTCGAATGCCTGAACAATACCTGTGGCATCTCCGGGCGGCCTAGTGTCTTTGTAAGCGCATGCTATATTTGCGCCGTCTAATACAATCAATGGCTTCGCTTTGTCTTCTGTTTTGTTATTGCTCAATGTTCGCCCTCCGGGCATGTCTAACGTGCGAGCCCGAGAGCGACGCGACGCAGGACAAACCGTGTTCTCTAATCGTCACGTATGAACCCAACGATTGTTTGATAATTCAATCGATTCGCGAATGAAGCCAAATTAGATGATGTCCGTATCGAGTCTTGACAGGTTCGCTAACTGTGCCTACTTCCATTTTTTTAACAGCAATTTCGAATCCAGCAGCCATTTGTCCTTTTCCAAATTTGCCTAAATCTCCTCCTCTTCTAGCTGATGGGCAAGTGGAGTGTTTTCTTGCTCTTTTCTCAAATTCCTTTAGTGGCTTTTTCGCGTTGATGATGTGATTTCTAATTGTTACAGCTTCACCCTTTGATGCAACCAGAATATGGCTTGCTTCAGCACTAATCAATTTGTTCACCCCAAGCTAACCATCGCGCATATGAACCATAGATGATTCCACTAACTGCAAGTGATTCTTCATTGAATCGATCCATTCTATCTAGATATGTATGGTATTCTGCACTACCCGAACCATAACAAACCAATGCTCTACCATATTCACCCTCTGGATATACATCGAAAACGAATGGGGCATGGTCACTATTGTTTGGCATGTCAGCGTGATTAATGTGATACAGCCGAATTTCATACTTCGAAGACAAAGAAGGATAAGTTTCATTGAATTTTTCTCTAATATGGTAAATATGTTGGATATCAAATTCAGAATTTCCAAATAGTGTAAATCCATCATTTCTTGCAGCATCTACATGATTCATGTCTAGATTTACGTATAGCCTAAGATGGTCTTGTAGTTCCTCTTGATGAGCTTGTACCCACGCTGAAGAACCAAACAAACCTTCTTCTTCGCCCCCCCATGTACAGAATTTTATTGTATATTCTGGAGTTCCCAACTTATCGTACAATGCTCCAAACTGAGTGGCTAGTTCCAATACTGTGGCAGTTCCTGATGTATCGTCCACTGCTCCCGGTCCGTTGTATACTGTGTCGTGGTGAGCGCCAAAGATGATTACATCGTCAGTTAATCCAGGAATAACGCCACAGGGGACAGAAACATCTCTAGTACCTTCATTATCGACTCGAACGTCCAATCCTAGTCGTTGTGTTCCATTGATGATTTCTTCTGATATTGTTTCCCCTACTGTTTTTGAGACCATCAAGAAAGCAATGCCTGCTGGCATGGTTTCGAATCTACTGACATCAACTGACTTGAAGTAAGGAACACAATCACCACTGATTATTTCATCACAATTTTGTTTTTCATTTACAATAATTAGGGCGAACAAATCACTTTCTTGTGCTCTAAGAAAAAGATCCGTGTTCCCTGAAACATCACCCTTACCCCAAACGAATCCAACTCCTCCTGAAGCGGAATCCCAATCGGAATCCTCGCTCCCATTACCCAAATCGATCACTGCTACGTTTTGAGCGAAATTGATTTGTTGTGTTCCACTGTATCCTTGAATTACATATTGTTCTCGATGTGTAAATTCTGTAATATCTGAACCAATATCAGAAATTCCACATGGATCTATTGGGGGTACAATTCCTCCGGTTTGACACATTCTCAGCATAGGCTCTGCTAGAATTTCAAACATTGGAACACTAAATGTTTCAATTGTTGCGCCCATTCCTGCATTAGTGAAATTTTGTTTGATCGATTCAGCAGTAGCTGCTTCTTCGACTGTTCCACTCATCCTACCTTCCCATTCTGGGTGACCTAGGTTAACCAAATCTTGAGCGAATGTACGTGTACGCTCTGTATCAAATTCGATTAATTGGTAATCTGGCACAGGTTCAGAGTTCAATAATGCCCATCCTGCTCCTCCTGCTGTAATAACCAAGAACACCAAGATACTTGGCGCAAAAGGAATATTGGCGAAAGAAAACGCAATCATTTGTAGATAGCCATCATTCCCTGATTCAGCCATTTTCTGTTCTTCATCAGGTGGTGGTGAATTCAATCTTTCAAAGAGTTCGGCCTTGTTACCCTTAACGGGGTATCCTCTCAACTTCAGTTCACGCTTGAGTTGGTCAACCGTCCACTTGTCGATGTCTGCCATCATACACTCTGTGCCATTGGTTTGATTTGAACCCATTCTGCAATAGAGCCTTATTCAGCGGATTCTATTTCTTCACCTGTCCAACGAGTGGTCAATTCATTTTCAATTCCCAGTTGATCTAGAATCCTAGCTACAATAAAGTCCACTAGGTCATCTATTGTTTGTGGATTATTGTAGAAGCCTGGGCTTGCTGGAATCACAACTCCTCCCCATTGGGATATTTTTGTCATGTTTTCCAAGTGAATCGTTGCATACGGGGCCTCTCTGGGTACCAAAATAAGCGTGCGCCTTTCCTTTAGAGCTACAATCGCACTCCTTGTAACTAGATTATCTGAAATCCCCGCAGCTATTTTTGAAATAGAAGTACCAGATGCAGGACAGATTACTACAGAATCTATTGTTGCAGAACCACTAGCTGATTTTGCAGCAAGATTTTGATTATCTTCTAGAATACATCCAAAATTCTGAGCTAAATCTTGAGGAGTCATAGAACATTCTAGTTCTAGATTAATTGCTCCCTCCCTACTGATAATTAGCCGAACATCTTCTCCACTTCTACGCAGTGCTTCGATAAGACGTACTCCATACCTGGCACCTGAAGCCCCAGATATTGCCACTATATGCAGGCCCATATGACGTCGCCACCTTCATGACACTTCAATCGTTGCTTCTAACCTCAATCGATTATCTGCGAGAATTTATCTTTGCCAGTAATCTTAACATTTCAAGATATATCCAAACAAGTGTGACTAATAATCCGAAAACTGCTCTCCATTCCATTGATTTCGGGGCCCCGTTTTCTACTCCTTTTTCAATAAAATCAAAATCAGATGCAAGACATAATGCTGCAATTCCAATAACTAAAATTGAAAATCCGATTCCAATTGGTCCATTTGAATGGATATATGGTATTCCTATGCCGAAAAGACTGAGGATCAATGTTAGCATGTAAATCATAAAAATTGCAGACATCGCACTAAATATTGCAATTCTAAAGTTTTCAGTAACGGGTATGATGCCTGTTCTATAGATTATTAACATGCCTCCAAATACTGCAGTAGTACCTAAGAATGCTTGAATTGCAATACCTGAATAATATGCTTCAAACATTAGAGTAGTTCCTCCAAGGAATAATCCTTGAAGAGCTGCATAAGTAAGAACAGCTATTGGGTTATCTGCTAGACCTGTAAATATCATCACAAAGAAGAAAATGAATCCAAATACCCATCCTACTATGCTCAGAGTGAATGCAATTTCAGGACTTCCTGTAAGTGCTAAACCCCAAATACTCAATCCAGATAATAGCATGATTCCAAAAGTAATTACTCCTTTCTCAACTACTCCTTGAATCGTCATTTTATCTTCTAACATTCCCTGGAAAACGAAGACCATATCGTTTAGTGCAGGGTTCTTGGTACGGTACATGGGCTTAAACCAGGGGCACTCATTCTCAAGGGTTGTGCTTGAATCCCCATTTTCACTTGGAACTACGGATTCCACTCTATCGGATGTAATGGGTTTCGATTTATTGAGTTAGAGCAGGTGAAAATCAACGCTTCTTCAATCCTTTTACGGTCAATGGTTCTACCTTCAAGATCGTGGGTATGCCCTAGTGCGTGCAGTGATGTAGTCATTCCTGCTTCGAGACCACAACCACCCAATGTTTCTACTCTTGAAGGAGAAGTCTCGATATTGATTGCTAGTCCATGCCTACTTACCCATTTCAAGAATGATAGCCCGATACTACATACTTTCTTTCCATCAACCCAAACTCCTTGCATTCTTTCATCTCTGCATGATTCTATGCCACAATCCATTAATGCCTGAATTACCCATTCTTCTAGACTATTGATTACTCCTGGAACTGATTGTTCTGAACCAGTCCACTGTATGATTGGATATGCTACTAATTGTCCTGGCCCATGGTAGGTAATTCCTCCACCTCTATCCACATCCATTTTTTGATAATCCTTTGGAATCACAACATTATCTCTTCTTGCCTTTGGACCTACTGTTACGATTTCTGGATGTTCCGTAATGAGTAGTGTATCTGGGATGTCTTCTGATATTCTCGCTGACTGTAATTCTCTCATGATTGAGTCTACAACGGAATGATCCAAAGGGCCAGTTCTCAGGACTCGCAGTGGCCGCATGACCTCATGAATCGGTCGTAGTGGTTGAATGCTTCTCAGGAGATGTGGATCGCATGACCCAAAGTCTTGAGGATACTTTCATGGAAGGATTCTGTCATTGTTGGATGAGCATGCACGGTTGCTGCCACGTCTTCCAATACTGCACCCATTTCTAGAGCTAAGACAAATTCTCCTGAAAGTTCTGCCACGTGAGAACCAACTGCCTGAATTCCTAAGATTACATGATCTTCTTCTCTTGCAATTACTCTCACAAATCCATTTGTTTTCTCTGCTTCAAGAGTTAGAGCTCGACCATTTGCGGCAAGAGGGAATTTACCCACAATTACGTTCTCTCCAGCCTCTTTTGCTTCTTCAGGTGTATGGCCTACACTGACGATTTCAGGCTCTGTGAATACAATTGCCGGAATTGCAACCTTGTCCCATATGCGTTGATGACCTGCAATGATTTCTGCCACCATTTCTCCCTGAGCACTTGCTCTATGTGCAAGCATTGGGTCACCTGTTACGTCCCCAATTGCATATACTCCAGGCATATTGGTTTTGCATTGTTCGTCTATTGCAATGAATCTACCAGTATCATCCATTCTCAACCCCATTTCTTCTAATCCCCATCCCTGTGTATTGGGTCTTCTTCCAACGGTAACTAATACGGTGTCCACATCTAAACTGTGTTCATCTCCACCTTTATCGGCCCACCTCATTGTGACTCCTTCTTCAGTAATATCTGCTCCCTTTGCCATACAATTTGTGTTCAACTTCACTCCATGTTTCTTTAACCAGATTTCTAATGGCCTTCGAAGTTCTTTATCGAATATTGATAATACACTATCCAAGCCTTCGATTACAGTAACTTCTGAGCCCATTTTGGTCAAAGCACAGCCTAGTTCAAGGCCAATGTAACCTCCTCCTACTATTGCAACCTTAGAAGGTAAATCTTTGAGATCTAAAGCACCTGTAGATGAACAAATATTTTCCTCATCAAATGGCATAAATGGTAGTTCAATAGGGGATGAACCCGTAGCCAGTATCACGTTTTCTGCTTCTATTCGAAGAACATCATCTTGAGTTTTTACTTTGCATGTCTTTGCATCTACAAATTCTGCCCAACCATTGATCAATTCTGCCCCTGCAGCTTTCAGAAGTCCTTCTACACCTTGATTCAGTTTTTGGACAATTGAATCCTTCCATGAAACAAGTCCTTTCATATCAAGTTCCGGTGAAGAAGACATTATTCCCATGTGTCCTCCATCAGTAGAATGTTGCGATATATTCTCAAATCGTTCTGCAGCATGAATCATCGCTTTGGATGGAATACACCCACGAATCAAGCATGTTCCTCCGGCTTTATCCGCCTCTACTATTACAGTATCTAGGCCTAATTGAGCGGAACGGATTGCGGCAACATATCCCCCAGGTCCTGCGCCGACGACTAGAACTTGGCAGGATCTAGTATTCATTGAAACACCTCACATGAAGATTGTAGCTGGATGTTCTAGCATCCGCTTAAGATGTTGAACCAATGCTGCCCCATCTGCTCCATCAATTACTCTGTGGTCAAAAGAAGACGACAGATTCATGATTCTTCTAATTTCGATTTTTCCATTTACTACTGCTGGACGTTCTGTAGCCTTGTGAACACCTAATATCGCCATTTCTGGATGATTGATGATTGGTGTAGCTCCTAGCCCTCCATCGCGACCAAGACTTGTGATTGTAAAGGTTGAACCACTAAGGTCGTCAAGAGCTGCACTACCATCTCTAGCGGCCCCAGAAACTCTCTGCATCTCCGCAGCAGCAGTCCAAACGTCCATCGATTCAACATGTTTGACTACTGGGACATACAATCCTCTTTCAGTTTGAGTTGCAATTCCAAGATGGATTGCTTGATGTCTCAGTACTTTACCCGATTCTTCATCATAGATTCCATTACATTCTGGATGTTGAGGCATTATCTTTGCCAAAGCCAACATTATGAATGGAAGATAAGTGAGTTTAGGTTGTCCATCTGCTCTTGTTGCATTGAGGTATTGTCTTAGAGTTTCTAATTCTGTAACGTCTACATCTTCGAAGTAAGAAAAATGTGGGATCCTTGTTTTTGATTCTACCATCTTTTCTGCAATTTTTCTTCTAAGACCAATTACTGGTACTTCTTCTATACCAGTTAGGGCTTGTCCTCTTGGAGTTGAGGGGAGAGGTGCAGTAGACACTGGCGCTACACCTCCTGTAGCAATATGTGCATCTAAATCAGCATTCGTGACTCTTCCTGCAGGCCCACTTCCTCTGACGGATGACAGGTCGATCCCTGCTTGTCTCGCTCTCTGCCTAACTGCTGGACTAGCAAGTGCTTTGCCACTTCCCACAGATGGCGCGGGGGCAGGAGCCGGAGCAGGTGTCGGAGCCGGAGCAGGTGCTGGAGCAGGTGCTGGAGCAGGTGCAGGCTCCGGAGTGGGTTCGGGAGCATTTTCTTCTGTTTTTTCTTCTGAAGAAGCGTTCCCTTCACCATCTACTTCGAATACAATACATACTTGGCCAACGGGAATAATTTCACCAACTTTTCCAGTCGTAGAAGTAATTTTTCCATCTACTGGACTAGGGATTTCTACTGATGCTTTATCTGTCATTACCTCAAGAAGAGGCATGTCTTCTTTGACGGCGTCCCCTACTGAAACGTGCCATGAAACAATTTCTCCTTCTACAACACCTTCACCAATATCCGGAAGTCTGAATTCGTAGGTTCCCATGCTCAATCCACCTGTGTGCCCCTGATGGCCTTAGAAATGCGTTCGGTACTAGGGATATAATCCCATTCGGTAGTATGAGGGAATGGAGTGTCCCACCCTGTGACTCTTGCAATAGGGGATTCTAGGTAATAGAAACAGCGTTCCTGTATACTTGCAGACATCTCGGCACCGAATCCACTTGTTTTTGGAGCTTCATGAACTATAACACACCGTCCGGTCTTTTTTACCGATGAAACTACAGTATC
>PBDV01000016.1 GCA_002718215.1 Methanobacteriota archaeon | reverse complement strand
CCATGTACACATGCCCAAGGATTCTCAATAGTGGACATATCTGCCAATAGACGGCGCATTTCTGCTAACTCAAGGCGTTGATTTGCCTTTACTGCACCTCGACAAGAGCGCAGGAATGCAATTTCATCCTGTAAACTATCTACACTATGTAGAACCATTCCATCTCCTTCAGAAATATCTGACAAGAGGTCTCGAATAAAACCCATTAATCGATCATCACCGAGAAGTAGTCTGGGAACAGTATGTATCTCTCCAATTCCCTCGCCTTCTCCAAAACGGAAACCCAATTCCTCTAATTTACTCCTATTCGAATCAATTAATTCTCTCTGACTAGCGGTTAATTCGATAATTANTGGATTAATCAAAGATTGTGCTTCCCATGAAGACATGTCGTTNCNAAGGCGTTCATATCTGATTCTTTCATGCAATGCATGTTGGTCCACAACAAATAACGAATCACCTCCTTGAGCTANAATATATGTATCTGCAAATTGAGAAAGGGGTTCCATAGCAGGAACATCAGTAACAGGGCCNATGTATTCCGGTTCAGACAAAGGAGAAACAGGGTCNCCATTCTTAGAATAACGATGGAGAGAACGTTCGCCAATCGANAGAGCCGGTGATATTGGAGAATCATCTAATCCCGGCAGAGTTTTCTGCGCCAAAGGAGAATGAGAAATTGGTCTTGACCGAGGTATTTCAGGGCTATTGTTGGGAGAAATTGGTTGATTAAATCGAGTCTGGACTGAAGANGCNGCCTCAATCCAGGCTGGTTCTTTTGTTTCTGTGACCAAACTAGTCATTTCATTTTCACTTGTNCCTACAGAACCAAGAGGAAAATCAGAAGTCGCAGGTGCTCCAGTTGGTACCGATAACAATGTATGAGCAATACTTCTCTCAAGTCTTTCCAATACACGCCATGAATTCTTCAANCTCACCTCACGTTTTGTGGGATGTACATTCACATCAACCTCATGATTAGGGATATCCAAAAATAATACACATACTGGATGCCTACCCACCATTAAACGAGTCTGATATCCTCGCCGAATAGACTGAAGAAATGGAGTCGCAGCAACTGCACGATTATTAACAAAAATATGAATCTCATCAGTTCTTCCACGATCCACTGATGGAGGAGAAATCCAACCACGCCATCGCTCGTCTCCAGGAGCAGATTCGTCAGACTGAGGAGTTGAAATTTGAATCAGACGTTCGGAAGAACCGCCTAGAACATCAAAAAGACGAGATTCGGAACTAGTAGGACCGGGAGAAGAAAGAACATCACGTCCATCTACCCTAATTGAGAATCCCACTTCAGGATGAGCAAGAGCATAAGCCATCACTACGTCTACAATCGCTGCACTTTCCGTCGAAGGTCTTCTTTGAAATGCCATTCTAGCAGGTACTGAAGAAAATATATCCTTCACCACGATTCTTGTTCCAACTGACTTGCCAACAGGACCAATGGGGTGTACCTCTCCATCCTTAACTTCGATAAAGGATCCATCTTGATCAGATAATTTAGATTCGATTCTAAGATGACTGACTGAACCTATGGCTGCTAATGCTTCGCCTCTAAATCCCAGAGTCCCAATATCTGAAAGATCATCAGAAGTCCGTAATTTACTCGTAGCATGCCGATTTACTGCCAAATGAAGTTCAGATTCTGGAATCCCATGACCATCATCTTCAACTGAAAGACGAGTGAAACCACCATCTTCCACAACTATGCTGATATTCGCAGATCCGGCATCTAAACTATTCTCAACCAATTCTTTGACTACCTGTGCAGGACGTTCTACAACTTCTCCCGCAGCTATNCTGCCGATTGTAGCATCATCGAGTTGTTGNATTTGATTTCTAGACAAAAAAATCACTCCTCAACCCANTCAGGCATTTTTTCTGCGNCTGATTCTTCGGCCTTCAGAGCATATAGAGCATCAAGAGCTTCGCGAGGAGTCATTCTATCNGGATCCAATGACGCAAGCCTTTCCAAAAGATCGCTCTGTAANGGAGTGAGNACGTTTTGAGGAGGNANTGGAGAGGAAGAGGAGNCATGTGTANTTGATTCNCCACGAACCATCCAACCNAACAATGAGGATTGGCCATCAGGACGTGAAAGAGGTATTCCTTTGTTTCCNGCTCTAGCNCCTTCGGCCTGTTGTTCAAGGAAAATCAACAAATCTCTTGCCCTCTCTATTACGGCAGTGGGCAAACCNGCAAGAGANGCTACCTGTACACCATACGAATCATCACATGGACCTTCTGAAACTGTGTGTAAGAATGTTAACTCTTGATCAATTTCAGCAACTTGGACATGTATATTACAAAGTCCTTCTATCTCTCCTTCTAAACCCACTAGTTGATGATAATGAGTAGCAAAAAGTGACCTTGAACCAATTCTCTTGGCAAGATCTTCGGTTACAGACCATGCAATTGCAAGTCCATCAAATGTTGATGTCCCTCTACCTACTTCATCTAAAAGGACTAAACTCCTAGATGTNGCCCTACGAAGAATGTGGGCAACCTCNATCATTTCTACCATAAATGTGGATCTTCCTCTTCGAAGATCNTCATGTGCNCCTACTCGAGTAAATACACGATCAATNAATCCAATTCTGGCCTTATTTGCNGGAACAAAAGAACCNGCTTGNGCAAGAATTGAGATTAGAGCNGTTTGGCGAAGNTATGTTGATTTTCCACCCATATTGGGNCCAGTCAATAGCAAGAATCGNCGATTCTTTCCAAAATNTACATCATTGGGGACAAATCCTTCAACTTGCTCAAGCACTGGATGTCTCCCTCCTACAATTTCTAAACGATCATCTTCNAAAATTTCNGGNCGAACCCAAGACTTCTNCCTTGAATGNTGGGCCANGGAACATAACACATCGATTGTTGCTACACTTCGTGCAATCAATGANAGAGCNGAAGCCTCATTTTTCACCCGATCTCGTAAATTCAAAAATAGACGATATTCCAAGTCATTTGCTCTTCCACCAGCATTCAGGATAATATCTTCCCATTCTGCTAGTTCATCGGTNGTATACCGCTCAGCATTNGTCAATGTTTGTCTACGCCTATATTCTTCTGGAACTTTATCTGAATGCACTTTAGTCACTTCAATGAAATANCCAAACTGACGATTGAANCGTACCTTAAGGGAAGGGATATTCAATCTCTCTCGTTCTCTTTCTTCGAAACCCTTGAGCCAATCCCTTCCTTCTCCNGAACGAACTCGAAGTTCGTCCAACGAACTATCTACACCTTCGCGGAATAAGTTTCCATCCCTAATTGTATGAGNNGGTTCATCGACAAGTTNCTCTTCGATAACTGAACGGATNGAATCCAANGAAGTCAATCCTTGTCCTAATGAAATTAATAATTCATCNGAAGATTCGTTGACCAAACTCTGTAAACGAGGCATTCGACTAAGAGCNTCTGAAATNGCAATCAAATCCCTAGCATTTGCACGATCATAAGCTAAGCGAGTTGAAAGACGCTCTAAGTCNCTCATAGACTGAAGANTTGANCGAATCTCAGAAAGGCGCTTTGAGGCTCGAACTAGAGATGAAACTGCGGAATGTCTCTCTGCAATACGCTCTTTGTTCATNAAAGGNCTAAGCAACCATTCCTTGAGCATTCTTCGNCCCATCCATGTTCGNGTGCAATCTATTGCATGAAGNAGGGAACCGGTTCTTTCACCNAGCAATGTTTGAGTTAATTCTAGATTCTTAAGCGTCGTTTGATCAAGGGCCATGAAATCAGAATCATCTTCTATTGATATCTCTCTTAATGGAACTGCATCAATCAAATGAAGAGATGAAATNTAAGATGCACCTAANCCACAAGCTTCCAATCCAATAGGACGGGAATCAAGATCAATTGAACCTAAGTCTGCAATTTCNAGATGATGTTGAACCACTTCCATCCTACGTTTTGATGAGCATTCNTGTGTTGAAATAGAAAGCCCATCAACATCAGAAATCACTGCACGAAGTGACTCATGTACTACATCTCGACTAGTAGATACCAACTCAGCAGGNGACCAACGGAGCATCTCATCTCTAAAGCGATCAAAACGTGAAGGNCCCTCGAACTGTTGCGCCCATGCACGTCCTGTTGATGTATCAAGCAATGCAAGTCCCAAGGAGTCTGATTTGAGTACAACTGACGCTANCAATGCAGAACCATCCTCTCCAATTAACGAATCCTCGTACAANGAGCCAGGAGTATAAACTCGAGAAACAACTCTCCTCAGAATCTTCTCACCNGGAAGTGGTTCAGATTCTTGTTCACACACAGTTACCTTATGTCCCGCTTGAACCATTTTTCGGAGATAATCCTCCACACTATGCCAAGGAACGCCCGCCATTGGTACTGGNTCCTCTGCTTTCTTATCCCTACTCGTTAATGTGATNCCTAAGACCTCTGCTCCTAGAACTGCGTCTTCGTAAAACATCTCATAGAAATCACCCATACGAAAGAATAGAACNGTATCGGGATGCTCCTCCTTGATTGCTCGATATTGGTCNAGCATTCCNGGTCCTTTGCTCGCCATTCTTGCACCTCCGATTATCGCGTGACCATCTGCGCAGGCCGACGAGGTATGATGAACATAACGCNATCAAATTGCATTTTTNCTAGAGAAGAATGGAGAAGAAATCACCATGCATCAAAACCCATAACTTGGAAATTACGAGCTAGNACAATACAAGCTCCTGCTGCTATCGCTAAAAATAAACCATCAAAAAGAAGGGACGGTCGACGAATCGGATCGGTCAAAGAAGTTGAATCAATAACCAATAAATCCCCNCCATCATGAATCACCTGTAGAACATCANCATGAGAAATTGCAAATTCTGGGGAAAAATTCTCTGGAGATTCCACAGTAAGGGTTTGAAGTGAGCCNCTAGNATCCAAAACNGNTACTGTTGATTCATCTCCAAAGACCCATAATCGNCCNCTTGAATCAACGATTGAGGCTNTCCCTCCGTTTGCTTCATCNAGAGAAGAAACTGATAAATCAGAACCTACAAGNGTAATATGTTCATTTGAAACTGCGAAACCAATCAAACTTGGATCATCGGAAACATGAACCGAATGATATGGTTCTCCCATNCTATGCTGAACCAAATTCACCTGTGGGGCGAAACCAATTGATGCGGAAGCAACAAACAATACCTCTCCAATATCNGAAGGGGAACCAGGGTTAGAAAACGAAGTAGAAATTCCNCTTACAATTGCTGTATTTCCNGTTGAATCCACATCNAAACCAGTCATTGAAAGAGAGTCTGAGTCCATTTCAGCGGCGAAACTCAACGAATTTTGTATTCTCGAATCGAATGTTCGCAACTCAACATTTNNTCCTCGCTCNATCAATATCCACCCNGATGAACCATCCATTGCATGAAGATCCAATACTACATCCTGAGGCTGCAATAATGGAAGAACAGTGGATTCCAAACCTGAAACTCGAACAAGTAAACCAGTTTCTCCTCCAACTATCCAGCCATCTCCATAAGATGAAACTACAGTTGGTTCTGATGAAAGAGGAATTAGAGTAACTTCTGAACCTTGTATTCTGTAAAGTTGATTTGTACCTGATTCTTCTATTACTGCAAGAGAAACTTCTCCATCTCCAAATGCCATTGAAACAATTTTGCTATCTCCTTCAAGAGGATGATATTCAGTCCCGGATGGGATAACATCCGCTACATGAATTAACGCAGCACCTAATATCATCACCATTACAAAACCTGCAAGAGACAGCCATTGCCCCTCAGCTTCTTCGGTTAGTAAAGTCGAGAAAATATCCCTACTCTTACCGGGGGCCATGCGATACTGTGCTCAAGGTCGGTTCTTGAAGCATAGCCTACAGTAAGCCCCGAAAGTGGAACATGACAGTATTCGTCGCCTAGAGAGGGGATTAAATAGAGCCTGTAAGTCGCCGAGACCCGAGAGGGATTACAATGGCACGCAAGCCCGCCAAGATGTATCGACAAGTGAAAGGACAATCCTTTACTCGTCGCAAGTATACCGGTGGTGTGCCAAACAACAGAATCCTCCGATTCCATATGGGCAATCGGCGAAGAGCTGAAGCTGGTGAATTTCCAGTAATTCTTCATCTCACCGTGGATAATGCATGTCAAATCCGCCACACTGCTCTAGAAGCAGGTAGAATGATTTCAAACTCGCGAATACGAAACGGTGCTGGAGAACAAGGATATGCACTCAGAGTACATACCTATCCGCATCAGATTCTAAGAGAAAACAAGCAAGCCACAGGAGCTGGAGCAGATCGTGTTTCTCAAGGAATGAGACAATCTTTCGGAAAGAACGTAGGAACTGCAGCTAGAGTAAAGCGTAATCAGTGTATTATCTCAATCCAGACTGATCCTCAATTCTATCTAGATGCTCGTGACGCACTAAGAAAGGCTGGAATGAAGTTCCCCTCCCCTACAAAGATTCGCGTTGTAGAAGGAGCTGAACTGCTAAAGGGCCTCGTCTGAACGCCGAATTCAATACTAATGGCTATGGTCGACAAGCATGTTCTCTGAATCCGAAGCAGTTGAAATGCTCGAAGAGAGTGTTCGCTCTGCACCCGTTATTTGGAAAGGTGAATATCCATATTTCATCCATCCACTAACAGATGGGGTCCCTAGGTCAAGTAGTGATCTTATGGCTGCAGCAAGAGATTTGCTTATTCAAAGAGTAGACTGGGAAAATGTAGATTTAATCCTCTCAATAGAGGCGATGGGGTTACCCCTAGCATCTTTACTGTCTGTCGCTACAGGAATACCTACAGTAGTCGCTCGAAAAAGATCCTATGGGCTAGATTTTGAAACTGTAGTCGATCAAAGCACAGGTTATTCAAAGGGATCAATCTGGATTAACGATGTCAAACCAGGAGAAAGAATCCTTGTTGTTGATGATGTAATATCCACCGGAGGAACCATGAAAGCAGTACTCAATGCATTGGAAGGAATGGGAGCGATATTGGCAGAAGTATGGACTATTTTTGAAAAGGGTGAAGGTATGAAAAAGCTGAAAGAGGAACATAAATGGCCACTTCGTAGCCTAGTTAGAATCGAAATGATTGGTGCAGAAGTAAATATTCTTCCGTGAAAATGAAAAACATGGTCTAAAAAGAAATCAAAGGAAGTGGTGATTTGGATTTAACCAAACACGAATTTGAACTCGACGAATTAGTAGAGCGAATAAAAAAGAATGACAATCGATTGGTTGCTCTTCAAGTTCCTGAAGGACTCAAGATGCAGGCTCTTGAAATGATGGACGAAATTGAATCTCAGACATCTGCTAGAGTGGTTCTTTCTGCAGATCCTTGCTATGGAGCCTGTGACCTAGTACACGATAAAATGCAAAACATTGGTGTGGAACTAGTTGCACACATGGGTCATTCTCAAATGAATATCGATTCAGGCATGCCTACTCAGTTTATCCCAGTAACATATGAAGGAAGTCCAGAAATTGCGCCAGTAATTCCTTTTCTCCATGCTCATCGGAATATCGCCATTGAGAGGCTCAATAATCCATCAGAACCAGTCACCTCCGAATTAGAAGGATTAGAGAAATTCGAAGACATGGTGGGCCGAATAGCCCCTTTAACTGATACAAAACTAGGTTTAGTAGGGAGCATACAACACTTACACTTGTTGCCTACTTACAAGAAATATTTCGAAGACGCAGGATTTGACGTAACCATACCGATTGGTGGTGCACGATTGACATTCCCTGGACAAGTTCTTGGATGCAATTATTCTGGAGATGACCCCTCAGTTGGACATTACATATTCCTAGGAAGTGGAGATTTTCACCCAATAGGCCTCGTATTACATACTGGAAAACCTCTTGCAATGCTAGACCCATATACAGGAGATGCAACAGAGATGGGACGTGAACGAATAGAACGAATTCTGCGACAAAGATCTTCACTAATCATGTCTTCAATGGATAAGGAAAGATTTGGTATTCTAATTGGTGCGAAACCAGGACAAATGCGACGTAATTTAGCACTTAGAATGAAAAAGAAACTGGAGAAACATGGCAAGAAAGGGTATCTACTAGCAATGGAACATGTTGGACCAGAATTAATCGACTTTTATCCTGTAGATGTTTTCGTCAATACCGCTTGTCCGAGAATTGCGATTGATGATGCAGTAAAATATGCTAAACCCATGATTACACCCTACGAACTCGAAGTAGTATTGGGTGAAAAGAAATGGGAAGACGGTTATAAATTCGATGAAATTCATTGATTTTTACTATCGGCACCGTCATATTGTCCACTTGCTACCGATGAGATGTGTCGGACAGAGATTGGTCTACAGTATCCTTTGAAAGAAGGCTACAAATGGCCTACCACGGATTGATTATCACAGCGATGGTTATTCTAGCCGCTCATATGCTAGAGGGTGTCCTAAAACCACTATTCCTAGCATTCGGACTTTATTTTGTCCTAAAACCAGGAGCTGATTGGTTAAACAATCATGGTTTCACCACCTTACAAGCAAATGGAACCATGCTTCTACTCTTAATTCTAGCAATTTCAATCATTGGCCTTTTCGCATGGTTGCAAGTAGAAGGATTTCTTTCAGATACTGATAAAATCACAGAACTTGAATCTGCATATTCTGCATTGCTTGTACGTTCAGAAAAATGGCCGATTATTGGAGATTATGTTCAAAATATGGATACTAGTCAATCACCAACACAGATTTTGGCCGATATGGGAATAGAAATTGGTTCTGCAAGCCAACTTGCATCCCTCTCTGGCATGATAGTTTCATCACTAACTGTGTTGTTTTTCTTACTCTTCATTATTTTTGAAGCAAATCTTCTACCTGGTAGAATTGAGGCCGCATTTCCAGGTGATTCGTTAGGCCGATTCCAAAACATTACAGACAGAGCACGTGAAGGAATCAACACATACATTGTAGTAAAAACTGGTGTAAGTATAGGAACAGGAACTTGTGCTGGGCTCATATGTTTAGCATTTGGAATCGACTTGTGGTTTGTTTGGGCAATTGGTGCACTTGTCCTAAATTATGTCCCATATATTGGCTCACTAATTGCTTCAGTTCCTCCAGCAATTCTAGGGATGCTAATGATGAATGATGATCCACTAATGTTGTTGATTTTCTTGGGCCTATTGATTTCTAACCAACAATTCTGGGGCGGATTTATTGAAATGAAATGGGCTGGAGAAGCTCTTGACTTGAGCCCGGTTCTATTGTTAATCGTCGTAGCATTTTCCTATTGGCTTTGGGGAATAGTTGGAATGGTAATTTCAGTTCCATTCACAGTTATCATCAAGATTGTTCTAGATACTGTAGAACAAACTCGTCCACTAGCAGTATTGATGTCTGAACGAAGTCCAGATATTCAACGAGTTTGGGGCGATGCCCTCAAAGATGGAAGATTAGACGATTGGGAATTTACACGACTTCTAGAACTACAACGTAATTTAGAAATTGATGAAAAATCAATGAATAGAGCGGCAGGAAGAGCGGCGATTGTATCTTCTCTTGAACGTGGTTCTATTAGCCCAATAGAAAGAGAATTTATTCTTCGTTATGCTAATAAAACGAGAATACGAAAGAAAGCAACAGAAATGCTGGTAACTGGTGCATTGGAGCCTTCGTCGACTGAATATTTGGAAGAACTGCTAAATGTCACAGAAGAAGAATAGAACTAGAGTTCACCTAGTTCCATCCACATAGCCATATTTGCGGGATTATCTAAATCCGTAGGATCCATAGACATCGAAGAACCATCATTTTGAGTTGGGGGCACATAGTTTCCAACATTAGAATTGTAATTATCTGAAGTCGAAACTCCGTTCCCTATCAACCAAAATAAGACTAGTAATACAAATCCGAGACAAAAAATCGTATCCAACATAGTATATCATGCCTTAATTATCAGCAATTTTCTCATCCAATATTTGACCAGAATTGAAAGACATCTCGATTTCGAGGGCCCTATCATCACCAATCTTCAATGAAGATGCAAGAGTAACTAGCATGGAACGTTCCTGATCTGTGACTATGTTGTCCTCCATGGCAGTCGTATATGCTTCAAGATAAGCAATCTCAGAATCGGAATATGCAGAAGGAAGAATATTTGTGGATACTCCGTCTATTATCCCAATAATCGGCTTTCTGATAAGGAGGATAGTTGCCCCTAGTAATACACCACCGAGCATTCCAGGAAGTGGAAGAAGTCCTTCGACTGCTTCGCTTCCCACTAAGAAGAGAACTGCGCCCAAACCTGTCAGTATAGCCGTTGCAAATGTCTTCCTAAGCCGCTCATCAATACCAAGTACAGTGTCCTTCATCGAAGCATGGACAAACATTAGTGCCTCGAATGCAATTGGGAGGGAAACTAGATATCCATTCAACATCATTGAGTATAGAAATAACTTACCTTGAAGTGTAGGACCCTGCAAGAGAGCTAAGGCTTGGTCAACGAATATATTCACTCCAGAGATTGGATTAAGCATTGGAGTGATTACGAATATCATCAATAAGAAAAGTGTCGTGCCCAACACCTTACCTAGGAAGCCGATGTATAGTGATCTTGAGGTTAGACTCTCACTAGCATTTTGATTACTACCACTTGCATATTGCTTCATCGATGCACGCATGATAAAGAGGGCAAAGATGGATACTAGGAAGGATAAGGCAATTGCAGCCCATCCAAATTCACCACCATCCCCCAATAGGAACCACAATTCTGCTTCACATGTTCCAATCGATTGAAGCATGTCAGTCATCAATGCTGTTTCAGTTCCTATTACAACCAATGCGGTAGGGGCTGATCCGATAGTATCGCATTGTATGTAAGCCAAGTTCTGAACAACATGGAGAGGGTTTTGTTGGTATACCTGTACTACCATATACATTACAGTAAGAAGAGTTGGAAGATACCAGGCATGCCGTTGTAGGCTTGGTTTATACAAGAAACTCAACCTATTGACTCGGAAGTATATTGGAAAACAGAAATACATCAAAATTGCAATAATATGGGCTGTCTGAAACAAAGTACCCCTAAATTGTACTGTGTACTCGTATAGCCACCACCAATCCGAAGACTCAGGGAATATCGAAGGTAGCATGTAGGCTGCCTTGAAGCCCTCTGCAACCAGAAGAACGGCAATAAAGCGATTATCCATTTCTTTGGGAGCAGCCTTCCATACTAAAATACTCAAAGTCAACATCCAAAACAGAATTAGAACGGCAAGCCATCCAGGAAATATTGCCCCAAGGCCATAAGTGCCCTCAGCACTAAACTGACTCAAATAGTACTCCGAGAGTGTCGTCATTAAACTCATCTAAACGTTCATGGCAAATAGATGTTCCAATAATTATGTATAATCTTGCCAATCGGTTCCGTTCCACCATTGAGTTGATCCATCACTCATCTTTCTCCAAGTATACCCTGAATCATCAGTCCATTGTTGGATGACTTCAATTATTTTTTCTTCAATAACGGATTCTTCTGAATTATTAGAAGAAAAAGACGTCTCAATTTGCGTTACTCTTTCGCTATTAATTCCATAAGCGGAAGCTAAAGTAACAAGTAAAGAACGTTCATTTTCTGTAATCGAGCCATCCTTCATTGATTTAGCATATTGTTCTAGATACTCTGTTTCTTCAGGAGAATATTCAGAAGGAATTAACCGATTTGAGAAACCATCAATTAATCCAATCAATGGTTTGCGTACCGCCAACAATCCAACACCAATTAATACTCCACCAGACATCCCAAAACCAAGTGCATTCTCCATTGCCTCACTACCCAAAACGAATAAAGTTGCACCAATACCTGTGAATACTGCTGTAGAAAATGTCTTTCTAAGAGTTTTATCAATTCCGAATACTGTATCTTTCAAAGATGCATGGACAAACATTAACGCCTCAAACCCCATACCAAGTGGAACGAAAATCAAACCAAATGTCCAAACAAAATATTTCAATCGATTCATAAAATCAGGATTTTCACCCCATTGCCACATTGAAGCATCTACAAACCCAGCAGGACCTCCGTGAAGAAGTGGAATAATGAGAATGACTGTCGAGAAATAAATCATGTTGCTAATCACCTTTCCAAGGAAACCAATGTAAAGAGAACGAGATGTTAGACTCTTCTTTACATCTGGATTTTCTCCTTTCAAATGTCCTTTCATAGATGAACGATAAAACAACAAAGCGATGATTGAAATTAGTGGAGAAATCAAAGCAATTCCCCACAGTCCTAATGGTTCTTGAGAAACATGGATGTTTAGGTAAGCCGGACAGGTTCCAATAGCAGTAAGCGCCTCAGGGCCCGCCTCTGGAATCCCTCCAAACCATTCCTGAAGATATGGAGTAGCTCCGGCTTCAGTACAAATCAACCAAGCCGATTTTTCGAGATTAAACAATGGATGACCACTTATTGAAAACCATAAGGTTATGCCTATTATTGGGGCTAAATACCATGCATGTTTCTGCAATTTCTCCTTGTATAAGAAACTCAAACTATTCACCCGATAGTAAATGGGGATACAGAAATAAAGTACAATTGCAGTAAGATGGGCCATGAAAAATAGATCAATCTTCACAAATATGAGGTAATCCCAAATCCATTCCCAATGGCTCTCGTAAGGAACTGCATCAGTCATAATAAATGTGGCTTTTATTCCTTCACAAATGAGTAAAACAGACATAAAACGATTCTCAATTGCTTTAGAATTTGCACGCCATACAAGATAAGCAAGACCCAACATCCAAAGAAATACAAGTCCTGAAGTCCAAGAAATAATCAATCTCAATCCAAAAAGACTCTCTGACCCAAATCCTCGAACATAATATTCAACCAAGGAGGTGGCCATACGGTTCCCTCCGAAACATAGATTATAATCAAAACCCCGAATTTGAAAAAATGTAAGTTAGGAACTATATTCAATCCATTCTGTACCGTTCCACCATTGCACGGTTCCGTCACTCATCTGACGCCAAGTATATCCGGTATCATCTGTCCATTGTTGAGACATCTCTAGAGGCGATTCATCACTTGATGAATAATCGGTATTTTTCAAGGATTCATTGCCATATCTTCTTTCAAGATATGATGTTCTTTCTTGATCTATTCCGTAAGCTGTAGCAAGAGTCACCAATAGGTTTCGTTCCCTCTCACTTATTTCGCCGTCCACAATACTTTCAGAGTATGCCTTTAGATATTCCATTTCTTCAGGAGTGTGCTCGGTAGGAATTAATTGTCCTGAAAAACCATCAATTAACCCAAGAATCGGTTTCCTTACAACTAAGAAACCAAGACCGATTACTACTCCACCTGCTAATCCAAAACCAAGGACATTTTCCATTATCTCGCTTGTTAAAATGAATAGAAATGCTCCAAGTCCAGTGAAAACAGCATTTCTAAATGTCCTCCTTAAATTCTGATCGATTCCAAATACTGAGTCCTTAAGTGATGCATGAACGAACATCATTGCTTCAAATGCTAGACCTATAGGGCCAAACGCGAAGGTTAAATTAAAGAGGAAATACTTGAATCGTGCAATAAACGTGGGGTCTGCATACCTCCAGGAGATTACATCTTGGAAGTTAGGGACTACTCCGCCATTGAGCATTGGTAAAATAATGAGAAGTGTAACGAAAAACAATATACTGCCGATGACTTTTCCTATGAATCCTATGTAGAATGATTTCGAAATTTGATTCTTATCTTGGACATTATTACTTCCCAAATCTTGGACATCATTACTTTCCGAATTTTTCTTGAGGGATGAGCGAATAAATAGTAAGGCAACAATAGATACTGGTGTTTGGGCGAATACAATAGCCCATATCCCAAACGGCTCTTCACCAATTGTGTTATCTAGGGCGGCTGGACATAACCCGTTAGGAAATGTTGTATCAATTCCGCTGGTTACAGCAGTTGCAGAAGATGTACCTAAGAATTCATGAACTATAGGAGCAGTTCCCGCTGCAGTGCACTCTATCCATGAAAGATTGTCAACAGCAAAGGGAGGTAGCCCTTGTATCATCAACCACAAACCAATGCCGATGGCTAAAGGGAGGTAGTATGCATGTTTTTGCAAACCTGGACGATACATGAAGCCAAGACCTCTTATCTTGTAATAGATAGGGAAGCAAAAATAGAGGAATATAGCAGCGATTTGCATAGAGAAAAAGAAATCAAACTTGATCTTCCATGCTACAACCCAGAAGGAATTCCATTCATGGAT
>PBDV01000015.1 GCA_002718215.1 Methanobacteriota archaeon | reverse complement strand
CGAGGGAGAAGGGGGAGTTGAAGGTAAGGCAGTTGGACCACTTCATCTACGCAATGGGATGAATCGATTCCTCAAAAATGTTGGAATCACTTTCAGAAGAGATCAGGATTCTCAACGTCCAAGAATAAACAAAACCGATAGCAGGAAGGACAGAGAGCAGAAATCATCCGGAGAATATTTTTATTCATCATAATGAGGTAAGAAGATGCCAGTGAATCAACCTCCATTTGGCGGAGCAGGAAGACGTCGACGAAATCGACTAAGCGGTAGTTCATTGGTTAGTTGGGAAAGATGTCCTCGTTCATGGATGGTAAAAAGGAGAATTGGTCTCAGAGGACCTGTTAGACCCAGTATGATTCTAGGAATCTTGCTAGAGGATGCTGTAGTTGGGTTATTGATGGAAAGTCCGCCACATGATGGTTCTAAACCTCATGGTGTTGCACGTTTTTTAATTCATCAGGGCGTGCAAAATTATGAAGAAGTTGAGACAAATAGTATCGATTCTCTAGACGGAATTCATCAATGGTTGAATTCACTTATCCCCGCGTTATCAAAACATATTTTCTCAAAATTCTTGGAAGAATGGGAACAAACGCCATGGAAAAAAGAAGGAACTAGTGCAGAAGATGTGAAAATAGAAACCATTCAGAAACAGATTGGTTCTGCGATCCAGATGCAAATTTCAGAGGCAGAAAAATGCCTGAATTCAAACGGAGGGCCCTATCTTGTACAATTCAGAAAACAAGGCGACCCATTCACTCCTGTTGCTCCACGATGGGATTCACCTCCTGGTAAATCACATACTCCAGACGGTTTCCAAAGTGAATCTCAAGAAGTAAATTGGTGGGAATCGTGGGAAATCTCTCGCCCTTGGATGAAGGACCCTAGAATNTCTTCAGCACAACGAATTCATCACCCAGAAGGATGGGCTTCAGGNGAAATGGATGTTGTTCATCGTTGGAGAGAAAATGCGACNATTGTAGATATCAAGTCNGGCTGGGGTTCNGGAAAACCTCAACCNAACTTAGAATCTCAAATTGGATTCTACCGTTGGTTGTGGAATCAAACNAGATCTTCAGATTCCCAAGGAGTTGATTCTTTGCAGGGTTGGTTTCTGCTGGATGGCTATGTTCACAAAATCCAAGCATTGCCTGATTCAATCATGGATATTGAAACAAAACGACTAGCTAGAATCAGAGACCAGATGNCAAAGGTAGAGGAACAANACTGGGNATGGTTAGAAGAAAATGGAACACCTTTGGGTCANCCATTATTTTGCCCTCATTGTACTGGATTGAAAATTTGTGGTTATTCTACTGACCCNGAGGACCGAGCGATTGAGNAATTTTTACCNGAAATNGATTTNGAGATTCCTANAGATGCNACAGCTATATCTGAATTNCCTTCAAGGATATCAGTNCGNGGTTCTATAGATAATAAATGGAAAGAAATNGAAAATTCATATGGNGAAATAGTACGTGTTGCAACACTTCGAGCAGGAAATACAATGATTACAATCGAAGAAACAGAAGAAGGGGTAGTNNACNCGAATACATGGGTTGGAGAAATCGGCATTANCAATGCNAATCCAGGTGTATTCCGAGGCAGAGCGCATCTATTTCTCGATTTNAAATCAGAATTAATCGAATTGGAGAATAACGAAGATTGGGTTCGCTTGGGATTAATCCCTACTAGAGCTACAGTTGCAGGTGAAGTTGTATCAATGGGAAAAAATCAGGGAATTTCAAACAAAGGGCGACCATGGTCGATTCGAACGCTACACATTTGGGATGGAACAGGAGTTGTGGAAATTGCAGCATTTGGTTCAAATCGATCAAGGACTTTTGAATCAATGACTGTAGGGGATCATTTGATTGTTCGACACGGNGAATTGGGNTGGAGAGAAGGAAATCCTCAGATTCAAATTGGAAAACAGACTACTCTTGAACATCTANAATCTGATAGTTGAGTTCAATACCCCTCGATGAAATTAGCCCTTCATGCCGGTGACTAGGCTCGCTCCAGATGAGGTCCTGATTCCNGGATGGAATCGCTTGTCTGCATCGAANATTGGAGCATGGAATAGTTGCCCAAGGCAATACTGGATGCAATATCATCTGAAAATCAAGGAAGCTATGCCNCCTGCTGTAGTACGAGGAATTGCAGTAGAAGCTTGTATCTCTAGAGTTCTCAGAGAAAGTCCTGCATTAATCAAAGATGANGCNCCTGATCGAATACTAGTCTCTCCATTGGATGANCAAGGNAATCTGAATGANGGGATTGATGGATGGTTAGGNCCTACNCTCGAAGGNATTCCAGAAAATGAATTGCCTCAAGATTTAGAATCGCTTTCAAATTGGGCACACTCNCGCATTGATGCACATGTAGAAAGGTGTACTGAAGAGGCACTAATCTCTTGGCTAATGAGNCCACATCGAATCGGAGNCGCTGANGATTTAGATCGAGAAGAAGTTGTTTCAATGGCACATANGGGNATCGATTTACANCTTGAAGAAGTNGCATCTTGTCATTCCAATCTTNCAGATGAGGNCCTGAANACTTGGAGACAAGGCGGTGAAAGAGANAATTTTCCACCTCCCGATGGTTTTCCGAATGTAGGNACACATATTCCTCCAGAAACAAAATCGGGCCCAATCACATGGAGTGAAGCTTGGGCTATTGCACGCCCATGGTTCGTTGATCCTGATGCTCCTTCATTCTCAATGCAANCCATTCATCCGGACCAATGGTTCCAAGGAGAATACGACCTAGTGTATCGTTGGGATGGACGTATNCGAATTATTGATCTCAAAGCATCAATCGGAAACAATGACCGTTCTAGACTCTATCCTGAACAGTTGAAGATGTATGCTTGGCTCTGGTGGGAAACACATGGACGAGAAGAAATGGTAGACGGGCTAGAAATATGGTATCTTGGCCCCGGNTATAGGAAAATGATTGACGCACCAATTGAATCTGAATTAGTTAACATGAGTAATGAAATGGAAGAAATGTACCAACTCCTAAGTTCAGTGTCTTCAGAAGAAGAGACTCCTCTAGAGCCGGCACCTGTAGCATATTTTGAATCAGGTGGAAACCTGATAGGAGAATCAAATAACCCAAAAGAGAGATGCGGATCATGCCCGTATGTCGCTCTATGTCCACAAGGAGGGCATGATGCAGCACTTCCAGACAATAAGACTGCCAAAGTCAAAGGAAGGGATTTGTTACTAACTCCAGTAGATGACGTAATCACAAGAGTGGATATAGAAGGCGAAATTTTCACAATGCCAAGGGAGCCAAAATTAGAGAATGGAGGCGTAATCTTCCAATTTGATTTGAGACAAGGTTTGGATGAAGTTACTGTCAAAAATGCATGGAATACTGCTCCAAAGAATGTTACTAGAGGTATGCGAAAGGGAGTGCGTGTTAGGATTAAAGGNGGGTTGCCGAGCCTTTGGAGAAGTCGAACNGAGATNTCNATCGATCACCATGCAAGCATTGAACTGTCCGAAGGACCTGAACCNGAAGACACCGAAATCATTGAGATTCACCCNCGAGNAAATGTTGTGGGNAGAGTCTGGTCTGTTGAATCACTAAGAGGTCCATTACCAGATGGGAGGNATTCAGACCGATGGTCAATNACCATGATTGANCATACTGGAGTCATCAATGTAGTCGGTTTCAAAACCAATGTNCCNGATACTTCAACAAGTGTCAAAAGAGGAGATATNATTGCCATCATCAACGCTGAACCAGGAGAATTTGCTCGAAGAAAACAAGTAAAATGTATACCNGGAACAAGCATTCTTAGATTGCGCGATAATGAGGATTTACCTGGTTGGAGACCGTGAATTNATTCGCATAACCAGNATGTATACNAGCATAGANCCAATCACAAAAAATGCTGATTTAATCATTGAATCNGNCCCCTCCCAACTAAGGAACTCATAAGTTGTCGGCGAACCATTTACCACAATCTTATACCAATCGATTACAAGGTATAGGGTNGCAATTANTGCCCCAATAAAACCGTGCCAAATCTTCAACTGAACATCAGATNACCGTAAATTCACCAACAATATGACTTGAGGNACAATATGNCTCCATGTAAGTGCTACAATCCATTCGTAACCAATAACTGGGAAATATACGCGAGCAAAAGCAATCCAAAAAGCAAACATCGTTCCCAATGCNANATATATTGCTACACCAAGAGATACATTGGCAGCTTTTCCNAAATTTCGTTGAGGATANCTCTCNTGAAGATANCCGATCAGTATCGCAATTGTGGNCAATTCAATNGACCATTGCGAAGCATAGAGGTAGAGATATTGGGGGCCATTGAGATATACTGGCAANGCCATACTTGGAATTAAAACGAGAATCGAAAGAAGACGGAATCGTTGCATNCGTTCCGTCATAGNGNGNAATTATTGCCCCATAAGTTAGACTTGACGCAAGANGATNCAAACACATTCAGCATTCATCTGTAACTCNCCCNCTCCATTCATTTGCTCCATATGTAGNACAGAACGTAATGCAATTTCTACCGTCAAAGAGCGGTNNGGAATGTGCATTAATGAGGAAATTCAAGCCATGGTGGCACGGTACACTTGGNNCCAATCGAATNAGAATATTGTATTCCATNACATTTGCATCAAGGCGNCGNCGAATAAGATACGAAATGAATGNAGATTCTGCTAGAAAACCNTGTATCTGGAGATGTGAGGATGAATCAAANTGTGGAAGATGGAATGTTAATCAAGTGAGAGTGAGAGAAGGAAATCGTTCAGGACGATGGATATTCAAGTGCCCATGTGGNAAGATAAAACAAATGAATTCTGAAGATTCTCTATGGGCATCAAACCAAATCGATGCGTGGACTATTGTGGCTGATTTCCGGTCNATTGAAGAATAAGAGTACACACCCAATAGGTGATGGTGGNGGAGAGTNTGNCTGTATCGAGTACGCTCGAGAAAGGGACTTTTGTCAACATTGCAGGATACCGATTCATCGACCTNCCAGATCGAGATACAATGAGGGCACCATTGCTGGAACACTGCCTAGAACTTGGACTAAANGGAACAGTGTTNCTCAGCCCAAATGGAATCAATTTCTTTCTAGCNGGNNCACAGAAATCAATAGACGAGTATATNGCACATTTAGAAAAAGACGANCGTTTTCNAGATATTCCGNTACATNTCTCCTACTCTGAATACCANCCATTCAAGCGAATGCTTGTTCGTCTAAAGAATGAGATCATCTCTTTGGGTATGGATGAAATTAGGCCTGCAGAACGTGCAGGCCAATACATTGAACCTCAAGAATTCAAGAAATGGTTAGACGAAGGAAAAGAAGTGATGGTGTTAGATACTCGTAACGACTACGAATTACGAGTTGGTACTTTCGAAAACGCCATTAATCTTGACATCAAATCATTTCGTGAATTTCCTGAATCTACTCAGAAGTTAGAACAAGACAAATCAACACCTGTAGTTATGTTTTGTACAGGCGGTATCCGATGTGAAAAGGCAAGTGTGGTGATGGAAAATCAAGGATGGAAAAACGTGTACCAAATCAAAGGAGGAATTCTTGGCTACTTCAAAGAATGTGGTGGAGCACATTGGAATGGAGATTGTTTTGTATTCGATAAACGAGTGTCTATCACTCCAGAATTAGAAGAAAGTGACCATGTACTATGTTTTGAATGCCGAAATCCACTTTCAGTAGAGGAACAAAAATCAGAAGATTACGTGATTGAGAAATATTGCCCCTACTGTATTGAGAAAAAACAGTAGCGAATCCTTCATTTCTATACTGCTCCCCTCTTCATACATGGCAGGACGAAGGGCGAGTATCAGAGCCACGCTCTCGATTCTAATTCTCTTGCTTGCATCGTTTACTCCTATTGCCTTTGAGTATGAAGAAATGAGTGAACTCAAATCACTAGATTACAGATATGATTCATCAACATCAGATCGTAAAGCATGGGAATGGGTAACCGGGGGAGGGTCAAGTTATCCGGACCAAGTTTCAGATATGATTGTATTACCAAGTGGAGAAATTTACGTTACAGGTTACTTCCAGGATTCTATTTCTATTGGTTCATGCAATGGAAATATGGCGCCAAACTCAAATTCAGTCTGGTATTCTATTTTCATTGCTAAATTCGATTTAAATGGTTCATGTGATTGGATAAATACAGTATCTGGGCTTCATAATGTCCCAACCAATGATGCCAACAATATGATTTCGATAACAACTGATTCTAATCATGATGTATACATGGTATCTAAAGTAGGACAAGGGGGAACTTACTATTTTGGAAGCCTCTCAAAAGGTCTGAGTTATGGTTTCATCTCAAAAATAAACAATAACGGAACATGGGAATGGGCAAGCGAACATGTAATGACTCAAGCAACTGAATTGAGCATATCTTTAGATTCAAATGGAAATATTTGGACTGCTTTTTCTGACCATATTCGCAAATATAACTCAACGGGACATTATCAGACTGAAATAGATCATGGATGCACTTCTTGTATGACTATTCAAAACATATTTTTCGATAATTCAGACAATCTGTATGTGAACGGTTATTTTAGCGGCAGTCTATCGCTTACAATCAATGGAACAAGTGAGAACTATTACACTCCAGCAAATCGGTTATTCATCATGAAAATTAATTCAACAAGCAATTACGATTGGTTCTCAACAGCTGCATACCCCACAAGTTCATCAATCATTAATTCCGCTATTATCGATTCAAATGATGATATTCTAGTAACAGGAGAATTTTACGGATATCTTGAATTAGGCTCAACTTCCCTAAGTGCAGGTGGGAACCAAAAAGGGTTCGTGGCCAAACTAAATTCTACAGGAGATTGGTTATGGGGGCTAAAGATAGATAGTTCATCGACTACACATGGTAATGACTTAGTCTCAGATAACAATGGAGGAGTTATCGTTACAGGGAAATATGGTGGTACACTTACAGTAGGGCCAGTATACCTAGCACCATCGGGAGGTGGAGAGGATGTTTTTGTCATCAAAATCAATGATTTAGGAACCCCAGAATGGGGATTGTCTGGAGGAAGTATAGGAGATGATTTAGGATTTAGGATTGGTAGTGATATGTTTGGACAATTGTATGTAAGTGGCCAAACAGATGGAAGTGCGATTTTTGGAACAAACTCCATGCCTAGTTTTGGAAATGAAGATATATTCCTCGGAAAACTCTCGTCCGATTATGATGGTGATGGGGAAACAGATGCTAAGGATAATGATGATGATGATGATTTTATTTTGGATATCATAGATGGATGCAAATTTTCTCCAATAGGCTTCCAATCAGTGGGTTCCTTTGATCATGATGGAGACGGATGTAGAGATTCAGATGAAGATTCAGATGACGATGGGGATGGCGTAGAAGACTATGCAGATTCATGTGAAAAGGGAATGGTAGGGTGGATTGCAAATAGTACCACTGATATCGATCAGGATGGATGCATGGATTCCTTAGAAGACATGGACGATGATGCTGATGGATTCGAAGATTATGACGACCTATGTCCTCGAATTGCGGGAAATTCAACATATAATTTAGAAAAAGGATGTTTGGATTCAGATGGAGATACTCGACCTGATATTAGGGACCCCTTCCCCCATGATAATCAAGAATGGAACGATCAAGATCTTGATGGAGTAGGAGATAATGCTGATGCATTCGACCTTGATCCAACTCAAAATTCAGATAGAGATGGCGATGGTCATGGAGATAATCCATTTGGTTCAGAAGGCGACCAGTTTCCCGACGACCCCACCAGATGGAAGGACTCTGATAAAGACGGAGTGGCAGACGAGGATGATGCATTTCCTAATGAAGAGTCTCAATACTCAGATGGAGATGGAGATGGATTTGGAGACAACCCATTTGGAGACCGAGGAGATGAATTCCCGGATGACCCCAATGAATGGGAAGATTCTGATAGAGATGGCGTAGGAAATAATGCAGATGATTTCCCATTCGATCCATCACAACAAGTAGATTCTGATGGAGATGGGTTTGGAGATAATCCTACAGGAAGTGGGGCAGATAAGTTCCCAAATGATTCGAGCCAATGGTCAGATATTGATGGAGATGGTTATGGAGATAATCAGACTGGTTCAAATCCTGACCAGTTTCCTACAGATCCAACTCAACATTCGGATAGGGATGGCGATGGATGGGGTGACAACTTAGGTGGCCGATTAGCTGATTTGTTTCCTGATAATCCTACACAATGGGAAGACGCTGATGGAGACGGATTAGGAGATAACCAATCTGGAACAGAACCTGACCTCCACCTGTTTGATTTTGACAATGATGGATTCATAGATGCCATCGACATTCTTCCAAAATTTGCAAGTCCTGGTGATCTTGATGCTGATGGTTGTATGGATGAGGGTTTGAATCCCGATTTATTCCCTGAAGACCCTACAGAATGTTTTGATTTTGATGGAGACGGATTGGGAGATAACGAAGATACTGATGACGATGGAGATGGATGGTCAGATGCTGTTGAGGATCGTGAAGGAACTGATTCCCGAGATGCATTAAGTATGCCAGTTGAACCATTTGAAATCGTAGTACCAGGGACAACAGTTGGACTAGGGGCATGGGATTTAATCGGAATGATGGGGGGAATTCCTTTGTTCATTTGGATCGCATTCGGATTTATTACCCGAAACAATAGAACAGCTAGATTTGAAGAAAGACTTCGAAATGCTACATCAAGAGATGAATTGGAAGAAATTGCATTGGATAGCGAGTATGCCCTAATGCTGAGACTGATTGGTCCCCACCAAGGTATCCGATTGGAAAGACTTAGAGTGGAACTCGACGACATGTTTGAAGCAAGGAAACAACAACTTTCGTCAATGGAACCAATGCCCGAAAATCAGACTCATCTAGTTGAAGAAGACATGCAGAATGAAGTGAAATCAAGAGAATTGTAGACGTCCCCAACATACAATTATGCTTAACTAATCAAATGAAATGATTATTCAATTTCATCAGGAGGATGGCGCCGAGAGGGAGATTTGAACTCCCGCGTCCAAAGGACAGTGGATTTCGAATCCACCGCAATACCGGGCTATGCGATCTCGGCTTGGTTGAGCCACCTGCCTCTTCATCATAAGTCTCTCTAGAGGTAATTTCTCAGTGGTAAAGACTGAATTCAAGCAATATTACGCAAGGGCATGAAGGTCCGGATCGAGGTGGAAGGAACCATGCATGAAGTAGAGGCAGAAGAAGGGATTACGATTAATCAAATACTCGAAAAAATCGACGTTCTTCCAAGTACGGTTCTAGTTACTCATGGTGAAAAAATCGTTCCACATTCCACCGTAATCAAATCAGATGTCGAATTGGGTACGATTATCGTTTCATCAGGTGGATAATCACACATAGAACTCTGGCGATGGTTCAGATGGATTTAGCAGTGAATCCAGTTCTGTATGGTCTAATGCAACATCTCTACGAATACGTTCTGCAGTGCTTTCAGTTGTATCAATACTAATGTCCAATGCAATTCCTAAATTTTCTTCGACCCAGGATGCCAATCTTTGCCCTGCAATTACGTCCACTGTTGAACCAAGTGTCTCCGCTACAGCACATGCTGCAGGAACAGAACGTAGGGGAGCCATTCCGGCTAGAAGACCGGCCATCCCAATCATTCCTGCTTCGGGAGCAGTAGATGAAGCAATTACTCCTCGATCTGCAAAAGCATCCCTAGTATCTGCATCAGCACAAACGAGATGTATTGAATGGTCCTCAACATCAGCTTGAAGCCCAACTAGAATCAGTAGAAGTTCAGCATCTGCGCCATCCAACATTTTCAGAATTTTATCTGCAACTTCGTATTGTCCTGTTGGAGTTAACGGTTGAGAATCTCCAGTCAATACAATCACTGGCAGGCCCATTGGAAGCAATACTTGGTGCACTTCGATTCTAGGAGGATGTAGCAAACCATCCTTCATCGTAGAATGAGGGGGGAAATCGGGGTGTATAATCCATGCAAGACATTCAGACTGATGTTCTTCAATCAAAGCATCTGAAATGATTTTACCGACGTTTCCAACACCTGGGAGGGCCTCGATATACACCATCCCTTTCGGGAGTGATTCTTCTTCATTCATCCAATGAATCTCTGTTCGATTCATTCTTCCTCACCATCCGATTCTCTAATTGAAGGTAAACTCTGAGCCCATTCACCGGATTCAACGCCTTTTCTTTGCCTACGACGATCTCCTTGACGATCTTCAGGAGAAAACTTGAGAGGAGCGGCCGCCTTCATTTTCGCCCCACATTCAGGGCATTCTGAGGCAAGTGAATATACAGGACATTTAGGGCACTTCTGTAGATTACTTCGGCCCATCTGCAACACCTGTTCTGAGGGTTGCTCTCGGGAGAGCACAAGAACAATTCGGGTAGAGAGGGGGTCGAGAGCATCACTCACGGTGGCATTCAACAGAACCGCCGGCCACCTTAACCATCTCTTCAACGGATTTTTGGGCAGTCATCCAGGCCTTCTCTGCCAACTTATAATCGGGCGCAATCACTTCAACTCGGTATTCAGGAGCGCCATCATAGAAACACGATACCTCAACTTCATCTTCTGTAGAGGATGCTGCTTCTGCCTCAGTTAATGCCTTCCTAATTACCTCTACACCTTCATCGTCCCAAACTTCAATCATCAGACGGCCACGAATCGTTACATTAGTTGGGACAATATTCTCTAATGCTAATTCAATTAGTAGAGAGGTCCATTCACCTTCAAATCCCATTTCTTTTAGGATTTCACCATTTGATGCTGCCTCTTCAAAGGAGCCATACAGGGTTCCGAATGTCTCCTCAAGTTCTAGACTAATGCGTCTTAGTTCTGCTTCGTCCCAATTATTTCGTTCACCGACAATTTTCAGCAATTGAGCTGCTCTTTGCTGGTTCTTCCAATCTTGAAGTGTGTCTCGGCGACGTTCATCAGAAACAGACTTGATTGAAACATCAACGCTACGCTTGTCTTTTCGAACCTTGGTTACTCTTGCAACAGTACGCTGTCCTTCACGGATATGATCTCTAACTCTAGCAACCCATCCAGAACTAACTTCACCAACGAAAACAAACGCTCTAATTTCATCGGAATAGCCATTTAAATCGAGATATGCGCCATTCTTCTCAATTTCAGAGACCGTGACTACGACGTACTCGCCCTCTTCAGGATACTGAATATATTCGGACATCTTAGTTGCCCCCGATCACTCGAGGACTTCCTGAACCTCGCTTCCAACAAGAGAAGCCTTGCCGCCTGCCGGAATAGCAAGTATTGCGCCACAAACACTGCAATTGATGGGGGTAGAAGCACGCTCAAAGACTATACTCTCACTCCCACAATCTTTGCAAGTAATTCGAAGAAATCTACCAGCCATACTTTCCACCTCACTTATCCACAAGCTCGAATTTCTTTGCTCTTTGTCCTGCTGGAGAATGAGCCTTGCCGGTCTCAGTACACCTGAAGATCAAATTGACTCTCTTGGTTGGCTTCTCACGCCCTTCTGGTTTCGGTCGAGGGAAACCACGGTAACCTGCAGTGACTCTTCGGAAGCGTCTCTGACCCCACTTAAGTTCAGATGCGCGCTTCTTCTTGACACGCTCTACAGTATGCTCGGTATGACGTGCAGCAGCAGGGCTGTAACGTTTGACCTTGCGCGGCATCTTAACCATCATGTCACCTCTGTAGCATCTCGGCGACCATCGGCCCCTATTTGAGCGTGTCGCGGTCGAATGGTTGGATTCCAAGGCAAAGATTGGCGCCAGAAACATCAATGTTCATGTTCATCCCAACGTATCGACAGGCATGGATTGGTTGGACATCGGCTTCTGGCTACTCCTTTACGCAGGGATTCCATGTGTACTAGCCATGCATCTTCACCGAAAAGAAACAAAAATGAATCGAATGGCGTTGCCTGCAACAATTCTCGTACTTGCTGGCATTGCGGGAACTGCAGATGCGATTGGAACGAACGGCAGCAATGGTCCATTTGAGGTAGGGGGTTCTCTTCTCTATCTCTCAATTCCCACTGTAATCTACCTCGTAGGTGCTTGTCTCGCTATTTTTGGAGGACCTACACCCGTAGGCCCCATTCCGAAAAGTTGGAGAAGAGGCGGGGGCATTCTGATGTTGGCATCAATATCATTGATCATTGTACAATCTCTAGAACCGGAGAAACTTCCAATTCAACCTACTATCATGAATGAATTTGCAATAACATCCCTATTGGTTGGGATTTCGCTAATCGGTGCTGCTGGCACTGTGATTATTCTATCAATGGGAGAAAAACGTTGGATTGCTGCGATCACCACGAGCGCGCTTTCGATTGGTTCTATCGCATTATTATTGGTACTAACATCTGATTCTAATTCAATCGATTCTGAGATTTTCTCAAATGCAATCGACAGTGCACTGAAGACAGCAATTGGAACAGTGATTGGAGTATGTTTTGCCCTTTGGGTCGCATTCCATTTAGCAGTGTTAGTGGAACGAGGAGCAACACTTCCCGAGACAGCGTCCCCAGTTACTGAAAATGAAATGGAATTGGTCGAGAAACATCTCAAAGCGAATATTGGAGGTGAACACGAATGAATAGAAGAAATTCTCTCGGAGTTCTATTCATTGCCTCAATGACTGTCGTTGGAATTATCGGATGGTTGGTAGGTTGGAATCTTTCCGGATTGGAATCAATACTCGAAGATGTTCTAATCAGATCATTGATGGCCATGACTGTTACTTGGGTGATTCTAGCAACATCAAGTACTGGAATTCTCCATAGAGGGAAAGACCCTAGAACCCTCTTCATTGCATTACTTCTCCTTTCTGTTGGAGGATTGGGGCTAACCGAAATCGTTAGTGGAGGTCTCCCTGAAGATATTCTAGCGACATTGACTGTTCAATGGGTAGGATTAGCAATGAGTACATTGATTGTATTGTTCACTGTTCTAGCTATCATTACCGGACGAGAATTTGAGGAGGATCAACTCCTAGCAATGGACGAATCCTAAATCAAAACTTACGATCTGGATTCTTACGGCTCCATCTAGACTTCTTCTCTGGTTTCTCTTCAGCAGGAGTTCGCATTGCAATTCTAATCAGTAAAATAAGTGCCAATAATGCAACCAAAGCAGCAGCTGGAGCATACATCATCAATGGTGATGAAGGATTGATTCTAGTTTCATCAAATGGATATGCATCAGTATTATCTCCGACTCCATCTCCATCAGAATCCAAAGTCTCACCCGAATTAGTAGGAAATGCATCGGAGTTGTCCCCCACTCCATCCGAATCAGAATCTAAAGACTCATTGGGATCTGAAGGGAAGGCATCAGAATTATCGCCAACACCATCAGAATCAGAATCTAAAGTCTCATTAGGATCTGAAGGGAAGGCATCTTCTGAATCTAAAATCCCATCTCTATCAGAGTCTACACCAATGATTTCAATGACATTGTCAAGTACTATTGTGGTACGAATTCCTCCAATTATTGACATCGTAATTTCAACAGAATAATTTCCTAATTCAGCAGATTCCGGAACCGACACGCTGAAATTCCATCCCGCATCTGTAGGATTAGCTATTTGGCCTCGCATGGATGAAGAGGTCCATTCTCCAATTGGTGCAGGGCCAGTCAAGGGAGCAAAGGGAATTGTCGACCATTCTAACTGAATTGGATAACTATAATCTGAGCAGCAACTGCCAACTCCAAGAGCGCCATGATCACCCTGTCCCCAACAACTAATCGTACCATTTTCTGCTAGAGTACAAGTATGAATTTCACTTGTTTCTACTTTTACTACCGAAGAAGTACCTTCAACATGCCTTGGAAGGAGCACTTTGGTATGTTTAGAATAAGGGCCTTCACCTCCTACTGCTCTCCACCAATTCCTACCCCAACAATTTACTGTCTCATTCTCAAGAACTGCACATGTATGGTAAACTCCTGCATCTACATCTATCACTTTCGCTCCATCAGGCAATTCAACAAATACTGGAACATGGGCATCAGCCGTTGAATTATCACCGATTTGGCCATATCCATTCCAACCCCAACAGACCAGTGAAGCATTATCTAAAACTGCACAAGAATGCTGGCCTCCAACAGAAAGAGAAACTGCAGACCTTCCTTCTGGTAAAGCTACATTAGAACTAGGCGAATGTGCTGCTGCATTGCTTCCACCATCTCCATTTTGACCATTATGGTCTTTACCCCAGCACATTATGCCTCCATCATCAAAAAGTATGCATGTATTTTCATATCCTATACCTACATCGACTAATTTTCGATCTCCAGGGATTTCGATATTCACTGGAGAATACTGGGATGAAGTCTCATCTTCTCCATTACCTAATGCGCCACTATTATCCTTGCCCCAACACATCAATGACCCATCATCTAATATCGCACAAGTGTGCCACTTTCCAACTCCTGCAGTTACAATTGTTCGGTTCGAAGGAATATTAGCTGGCATTACAGGATTTGAATAACGATTTGTAGTGCCATCTCCCGACTGCCCTTCAGCATTATCTCCCCAACAATATAACGAACCAGAAGAAGTTAGAGCACAAGTACGGAAACCCGAAGCATAAATTGCCTGGAAATTTGAATCGTCTGGAGATATTATTGATTCTTCGGGCCGGACATGATTCGAATTTCCACCACCGTCTCCCAATTGTTCTTCTGCGTCGCGCCCCCAACAAATGGCAGAACCATTATCTAAAATTGAACAAGAATGATGGTTTCCTAATGAGAGCACTGAGAAATCATCTACCTCTCTTCCTTCTTGGAAATATTCGAAACGAAGTGAAGATACCCCTTGTACATCACTAAGATCTAATGTACATTCAATATCTTGGCCAGCATTAACTACTTCTGATTCACAAGATAAATCGTTTGACTCAACCTCATTAGCAGAAACCTGAGAGAAGGGAATCAAAACAAAAAGAAGAGATATCAACAGAGCGGTTCGTGCAGTACCCATAACACGCACTCAAGCGATTAGGTTTCAAAACATTCGATAAAATAGGGTAAAATTCGGCTATTTTACTTTGGCAAGCCTCATAAGAACAGGTTGGGTCGCGAGGCCGTCGAGGTGAGCTGATGAGTAAGGGTACACCATCCTTTGGTAAGCGTCAGAAGTCAACGCACATTCGATGTCGTCGCTGTGGACGTCATTCATATCACAAGCAAAAGCGCGCATGTTCAGCGTGCGGATATGGCGTGACTGCTCGGCGACGCAAGTACCGATGGTCAAAGAGAAACCGCCTAATTGGTAGCAAGTGATTTTGCTCAAGAACCATAAGGCGGCCACTCAAGACACAGCGCGAGGACCCATGTGCGGCATCATCGGAATCCTTGCTCCTGAAGGGACTGAAGCACGACAGCAATTGTATGATGGACTTCTGGTCCTACAACATAGAGGGCAAGATGCTGCAGGAATAGTCACATGTGACAAAGAAAGATTCCACCAACGAAAATCAAATGGTATGGTGAATGACGTCTTTCGTCAACACCACATGGAATTGCTCGGAGGTAAAATGGGCATTGGACATGTTCGCTACCCGACAGCAGGTTCATCATCATCTGCAGAAGCACAGCCATTTTACACCAATTCCCCTTATGGAATGGCTCTTGCACACAATGGAAACTTGACCAATGCAGCAGAACTACTTCACGAAGTAATCCACTCAGATCGCCGGCATGTAAACACAAACAGCGACTCCGAGATCCTTCTCAATATACTAGCAAGTGAATTGGGGAGAACTCACGCTACTCGAATTGAAGGCGAACTCTATCTAGATTGTGAGGACCTTTTCGATGCAGTAGAACGAGTAAATGCTCGAGCGCAGGGGTCTTATGCAGCAGTTAGCGTTCTTTCCGGATATGGAATTCTTGCATTCAGAGATCCTTTAGGAATTAGACCACTTATTCATGGAGTAAAATTAGATGAAGATGGCGAAGCAACACATGTTTTCGCTTCAGAAAGTGTTGCATTAACTACACTAGGGTGTGAGATTGTAGGGGATGTTCGCCCAGGTGAAGCTGTATTCGTGGATGAAACTGGATTGGTCAGAAGGCGTACTTGCCATCCGTCTGCAAAGTTGAATCCATGTATTTTCGAGCATGTTTATTTTGCTAGACCAGATTCAGTAATTGACGGGATATCAGTATACGAAGCCAGAATCAAGATGGGAGAAAAACTAGCAGAACAGATACTTCAACAAAGGCCAAACCATGGAATTGACGTAGTAATGCCAATCCCAGATAGTGGGCGAATATCAGCAATGGAAGTTGCTCGAACATTGGGTGTAGAATACCGAGAAGGATTCGTCAAAAATAGATATGTGGGCAGGACTTTCATTATGCCGGGACAGGCCATCAGACAAGATAGTGTTAGGAAAAAACTCAATCCAATCCCCCATGAATTTGAAGGAAAACGCGTTCTTCTCGTTGACGACAGTATTGTTAGAGGGAATACATCGAGAAAAATCGTTCAATTAGCAAGAGATGTTGGTGCAAAGGAAGTGGCTTTCGCTAGTGCTGCTCCTCCAGTTGTTCATCCTAATGTGTATGGGATCGACATGCCTGCAAAAGAAGAATACATTGCTCACAACCGTTCAACAGATGAAATAGCGCAGGCAATAGGAGTAGATTGGCTAATTTACCAAAGTTTAGAGGACCTAGAAGAGGCAGTGACAGAAGCTGGAAAGGGAACTGTAACGGAATTTGATACTTCATGTTTCACCGGAACATATGTTTGTGGGACCATCACACCTGAATACTTAGCTTCCGTTGGAGCTGCTAGGAACGATGGGGCAAAATCAAAATCTTCCTCATCAGATGAAACTATCGAGATCCATAATGAAGAATAATCTCCAATAGAAAATCGAATGGGCATGGCTAAAGCCTTCACCATGGTTCGGAATTCATGCCACATCGTATCGAGGCGCGCCGCAGGGTCCCATGCGAGAGCAGAGTAAGGGCTTGCGATCTTGCACGTGATGGGAGTCAACTAGTATGGGCAGACGATGCATGCAAACTACACCTACTGCCTATGGATGTAGATGAACATCCACTCACATTCGAACTAGAAGAAGAAGTTGACCATCTACTATGTCTACCAGATAATTCGGTATTGGTAGGCACAATTTCCAAGGATGCGCATTGTATTTCCATGGATGGAGAGATTGTTTGGAGAATCAAATCTTCTGGAGGAATAGAAAATATGACTGCAACCATCGAAAGAACTCGATTCCTAGTAATCGATGGAATGCGGGAAGCGATTCTTTTTGATATGAATGGAAATGAAATCAATCGACATAAAGGAAGGCAATACGTATTATCTGCCATTCGCCCAGATGGTGGGGCTTTTGCATTATCAGATGATACAGGCACAATCGAACTGATTTCATCATCCGGTGAGATGATTTCAACATGCGAACCTAGGTCTGCTGAAGGCGACCGAATAACATCAATGACGTTTCGTCCTGATGGAGTCTTGGTGTATGCATCTGAATGCAATGGATTAACGGATTCTGAAACTCCACAGATTGCATTGAGTTGTATTGGAACAAATGGAGAATGCCTGCACACTGTAGAAATCGATTCAAATGCATCAGTACTTTTCGGAACGGGGCAAGGAATCCTAGTAGGAATGGAAAATGGTGATGTTGAGGAACATCGCATTGGTTCATCAGAACCAATACTTTGGGCAAAAACAGGTTACGAAATCAGAGATGTTCGACCACATGATGATGATATAATAGTTGGTTCATGGTTCCATCTAAGGCGATTTTTAGCACCTATGGAAGAAGCATGGGCAATAGAACATCCTGGATTAATAGATCGTGTTTCTTCCGATTCAGGCGGTAGAATGATTGCAATCTCTGGAGATAATCGAAACGACTACACTAGAATTGATCGAATTGATATTTATGACCCTGATTCAACTCGTATTGAAGTAAATGATGATGAAGCTCTACTAATGGATGATCATGACCTATTTGGAGGTTCAGTGGGAGGTTCCATTGGTACTGATTTGGTGGAAGCATTAGAAAATACTGAAAATGCAACTAGTGAGGATTTCGAAGAAATTGAAGATATACTGTCTGAAGAAGAAATGGAAATCTATAGAACGAACCAAGCAAGCGAAGATGAAATCGAAAATCTATTATCTGAACTAGAAGAAGAAGTTGAATCAGAAGAAGAAAATGAAACCAATGATGATGATTCAAATTATCTAATCGAGGGAATTATCGATGATGATTCATTCAGCGCAATGCCTCCAATTGCAGATGCAGGTGAAGATCGGGTGATACAAGCAGACGAAGATGGGACTGCATTGGCAACATTAGATGGAAGGAAATCCCAATGCTCAGATGGAGAAATTTTATCATGGGAATGGAGAGATGTCGATGGTTTACCCATTGGAGATACGCCGGCACTAAAAGTCAAACTATCGTCAGGATTGCATCAGTTTACACTCACAATTCTCAGTGAAAATGGAGTATCTGCATCTGATTCAGTCTCAATAAAAGTAGAAGGAGAAAGGGAATCAGAAGATTCTCTAGAAGATCTCCTAGAGTAATCAGAGTGAAGATAATGCATCCTTTAGTGCAGGTAGAGCATCTTCCCAGTTAGCTACTATCCCGTAGTCTGCGACACCAAAGATAGGCGCATCTGCATCCTTGTTAATCGCAACGATAAACTTGGATGAACGCATACCAGCAAGATGTTGAATCGCTCCAGAAATTCCTACAGCAATGTATAGAGTTGGAGTAACAACCTTTCCAGTTTGGCCGACCTGAATACTATGGGAAAGCCCCCATTCGTCGACTACAGCTCTGGAAGCACCCACGGCAGCGCCAATCTGATCTGCAACTGCCTCTAATTCTGCCCAATTATCGATATTGCCCATTCCTCGACCTCCAGAAATCACAATATCTGCATCAGAAACATCAAGCCGTTCACTGGCTTTAGCAATTGCTTCCATCACAGTTACCGAAACATCAGATGAATGATTCACAGTAGATATGGATGCTGAACCACCTGAACCAGATGGACTAAATGCATTGGGACGAATACTAAGGACGCAATCTCCTGAAACACTAACTTCTTCCATGGCTTTACCTGAATAAATTGGTCGAGAAACTGTAATACCTGAGGATACACCAGTCACATCTTGAACTACAGGAACGCCCCGTGCTGCAGCGATTCGAGCGGCCATCTCCCGACCATTTGGAGTTGATGCGGTGAAAACTGTACCTCCAGAAATTGCGCTATTCAATGCTGAAGCCCATGCTCCGCCATCAAATGAGGAGAAACAATCGCCTTCAACTCCAATTACTGCGCCAACACCATCGATAGACGCTGCAGAATCAGATCCAATTCCGCCAGGGCATAGAATCGTTGGTTTGGACCCCAATGAAGAAGATGCAGCGACCATTTGAGCAGTTACTGGATGAATCCCATTTTCATTTGTTTCAGCAATAATTGTAATTTCCATTCTTACACCTCCTAGAGCACCTTTGCCTCATTTCTGAGTTTCTGAACAACTTCACGAACACTTTCTGCTCCATCAAACATCTGACCTGGGGCCTTTTCAGCAGGAGGAGATTGAGAATTTATCTGTGCTGTTGATCCAGATACATCCACACCTAAGGAACCTGAGTCCATTGATTCAATTGGCTTCTTCTTTGCCATCATAATTCCCTTTACATTTGGTCTACGTAATTCGGTAGAAGTCTTATCAAAAGCAATAACACAAGGAGTCTGTACACTTACACGTTCAGAACCATTTGATGCGGGCCGTAATACACCGAAAGAAGAACCATCATGAGAAATCTCAGAAGCGTTGGTCACACAAGCCGCACCAATCAGTTCAGCTACACCTGGTCCAGTACTACCTGAATTAGTATCTGCAGCCTGTTTCCCACAGAAAACAACATCTGCTCCAGTATGCTTTACTGCTCCTGCTAGTAAACCCTGAATCTTCGTAGAGTCGAGAGTCATTAAATCATCAACAACAATATGGACAAGAGAGTCAGCACCTACAGCAGCAGCATCCCTAAGCCCTTTCTCTGAACGGGAAGGGCCACACGTAACTGCAATTACGGTAGCGCCGGCAGAATCTTTCATACCCAAAGCAGCCTCAAGAGCATACTCATCAAAGGGGCTAATTGACCACTTGCTAACGCTTGACTCGTCAACTCTTCCTCCACTGATTGAAATCTTTGCAGTCGTGTCGGGGACGTACTTGATTAGAACGGCTATATCCATAAGGTCACCTCGTGAGTAATCCGACCAATCAAAACGCCTCTATCAAGATTAGGTTTTATCGTGAAATCTAGATTTTTCAATTCATCCACTGATGTATCAATTCATCCACTGATGTAATTTTTCCTCGGGAGTCCCTCTTATTCGATCTAATGCCCTGACTGCAACCATCCATCCAATTACACCAACTGCCATTCCTGAAATCAAATCCCAAACATAATGCTGTTTTGTAGTCAAAATACTGATGCTTAGTAGAATGAATTCAATCCAAACCAGTGAAACGAAAATACGTGCTATAATTGATTCAGGGGAGCGGATTTTCATCCATCTGCTAATGGAACGGGTCAAAAAATAGGAATGCGCAATATGGAGACTAGGCCAAGCATTCCAAGGTTCATCCATAGAATGCATTTGAGCAAATAGAGCGCTATACAAGCCATCTCCTTGCAAAACTTCAGCAGGTATTTGGTCTCGCATATCTATTTCAGCAGGCAGAATAAGGAAGACCAATGTGCAAGCTATCGTCGCTATACTTAGCATCTGAACGCCCGCAATCAATTCCATTCGAGAATAGTCATCTTTAGGAGTACAGAGTAGAGTGACAGGATAGTAAAGATACAATGCCATGTATGGAACTACCATCCAAGGAATTACTGGAATTGTTCTATCAAGGGCAATTTCAGGATCCCAAACAGTAATGCCATTCGCAGCAACGAATTGATTGGATGCGAAATAAGGGACAGCAATGCCAAATAATCCGAAGATTAGAATCTGTATTAGAAACAAATTTCCGCCCAAAAGATGTCTTCTTTTCCACGCACCATTCCAAATAAAGGGCCAAGGAGTAGAGAACCGGTCCCCCAAGACATCAAGCCATTCTCTAATCTTGCCCACAACTCTTGATTCAATAACAGGCATCTAATCTTCACTATAGAAAATGGATACAAAATCACCCTTGAAAACTTCTGCTTCCTTGATCACTCGCGCATACCATCTCGACCAACCTGGATTTTTCTTCTGACTTATTCGTGAAAAACTGTGGTCGGAAAAAACATGTTGAATTGTACTACAAGGGGATGCAGGGTTGGTAATTTCAATTACCGAATCCCCTACAGAAAGGCGAATACCAGTATCCATTAATGACCAATCGATTCCAGAAATAGTTAGATTCTCGCCTACAGAACCTGGATGGAATTTATGCCCTTCTCTGTTTAATTCATTCATCAATTCCGAGGAAAATAGGCAGACTGCTCGCTCTGGGCCCCCATGATGTTTGGTATCCTTCTGTAAATCGCCTTCAACTCCATCGACAAACAGTTTAGCAGAATTTACCGAATTCTTAGGAACTCCGCCTTCAGGATTAACATTTACAGAAGAGACAAAACCCTCTGAAATATTAATCCCCCCAATATGCTTCACGTATCGCTTGATTTGCCTCCATACATGCTACTACATCTGCAGGCCTATCGGGCATAGTTTCGATACCAGCAAGATGCTCAAACATCAATTCTACATTGGACATGTTGACTACACCCCAACCAACTTGAGTACATGGAGCAATAGGAGAAATAGGAAGAGTCCCTGAAGTTGGATCCCAAGTAGAAAACCCTGGATACCAAGCTGATAGATTCAATGCATCCCTTAGTTCTTGATTTGAAATAGACATATTGGAACCGTTGACCAAAAGGCCTTCTCGGTCCTCAGAAGCCCCGGACCCATAATCCATTCCTAATTCCCTAAGTTGAGTGAGAACTAAACTTAGAATTCCGGCGGTTCGAGGAGTTGCAAATGATGTCCCAGATGTTTCATGGTACCCATCTGTATCATCGTGATTAGGCAATACCTGAGTCCAATCAGCAGCTATATCTGGGTATGACCCACTCATGGTTTCCTTCTGATCATCTCCTTCCTCTGCATATCCTGAGACTCCTATTGACCATGGAGGGCCAGCAGTAGAATCTTGAACTGCTGGAGAGGGAGTATTGTCTGCAGCACCGGTGTGAACTTTGTGTTTTTCAACCACTGCAACACGAGTTGCATCTTCTATTCCAGGAACAGGAATACTACCAATTGGACCAAAAGAAGTAGAGATAATATCCACTAATGGTTGTTCGGCAGCAGCCAATACTGCAGCATCACTGAATCCTTCTACAAAGAAAATAATTGCATCGGGATTGGCGTCCAAAACAGCACCAGTAACTGCAGTACCATGTCCATCTGAAGGATCATCTAGAATTGGAATATCAGTATTGTCATCCGGAGTAGTTCCAATAATTCTAGTTCCAGGGAAATAAACAATATCAGTTGAGGTAATCACGTCCCAACATGTCTCTTTGTCGGAGTCATATCTTTCCTGCCAACTTCCTTCTATGGTGAGATTACACCACATCGTGACTCCAAGACCTTCTAACATCCAATCTGGAAGTGTCTCATTGAGAATAAAACGCTCATGATAGACATTGATTCCAGTGTCAATGGGAGCAACGACTGAGTAGGCTCGCCAATCATCTTCTTCAACAATAATTTCTTCCGCTACTCCATCAGATGAATTAGCAACTAAATACACAGATAATGTAGAAGTGAAAATAAGTAAAACCGCAACACTTACTGATGCTAATAATCGCTTAGGAGTATACTCTCTGCTAGAGAAAATAGAATCGATGATATTAGTTTCTACTGGGGCTGTAAATAACGCTAAAACTGATAGTGAGAATATCAACAATTTCCCAAACAATTCAAGTTCACCTGTAGCGATAAACGTTAGGCTCAATGGAATGAAGGGATAAATACCAGCATAAATCAAAACCCATGGTTGATTGCGAACAAGTAACATACACGCTATACTGATATCAATTAATCCAACCCCAATCAATACAGCGGGAGCGAACTCTGTAGGAAATATTACCGACACAACAGGTATGTATTTCTCAGTCACCATCAAGGCCTTGACACCATGTTTTGCAAACATCCAAAATATATACAACACTGATAGCGAATATATCATCCTAGTTAGTGAAAATCCTCTTACCCAATCAAGAGAAATCATGTTAATTTTGAAATGAGTAAGTAATTGAAAAATTGAGGGTGAGTCACTCTCAACATCATTATCCAAATTGGCAAGAAGAACAGCCTCAGGAGACTTTGGCTGTCCGACCATGAGACGCCCATGAGTTCCCTATCATAATCATCACGGATTGAAAATCATCAATATTTTCATATTTTCCGAGCAATAAAAGATAATGTTCCAGCCCAATTATCATTGGCAGCGGCTCTAAAACATTTCAAAATTTCAAAGCCTGCTTGTTGAACCATAGATGCCCACTCTTGTTCAGAATGAGTAGCCATGCGAACTCCTACCTTCTCTGACCAATCTAAACTATCCTTGTTTTCCGCATAATGATCAACGCCAAAAGCAAGAACGCCCCCCGAAACCAACCATTCTTCTCTAACTCGATTCAAAAAATCGGGAATATCATCAAGATAATACAGAACCTCCATTGAATGAACTAAATCAACCATTTCTGGAGGTGACCATTTACTTAGATTAGCGTGAAAATACATTCCTTCAGGGTCTTTCTCCAATGCTCGCAATACCATTGATTCAGCGCCATCAACTCCAATTGCCATGGAGCAATTGTCATGTGCAGAAAATAATCTGACTCCCCAGCCATTCCCACAACCTGCATCAATAGCTGAAAATCCTCTTTCGATTGTTTCGGGATTTAATTCTTTGAATGCAGCATTTAGAATCTCATTTACGGATGGAGCATGCCCCTTTTCCATCCCTTCATCCTTACCAATGTCAGCCCACTCACCAAATACATCTACAGCAGGACGCATTGCAAAACCTCACAATTTGCGAGTAAAGGATTGTATGCCAGTAATATGGCGAGCAAGAATCAAATTGTGAATATCGTGAGTTCCTTCATAGGTCTTAACAGATTCAAGATTGTTCATATGACGCATTATTGGATATTCGTCAGTAACACCATTCGCACCATGAATGTCTCTGGCCACCCTAGCAATATCTAGAGCAATATCGACATTGTTCATTTTCGCTAAACTAATCATCTCTGGGAACCAATCATCCTCATCCACTCTACGACCTAGATGATATGCAAGAAGTTGCCCCTTGGTAATCTCTCTTAACATGGTTGCGAGTTTCATCTGAATAAGCTGATATGCGGCAATTGGATGATCGAATTGGATTCTTTCCAACGAGTATTTCTTTGCAGCGTCAAAACATGCTTGAGCCGAACCAATAGAGCCCCATGCAATCCCATAACGAGCGCGATTAAGGCAAGAAAATGGACCCCCCAATCCCTTTGCACCAGGCAAATATCGATCATCAGGAACAAAAACATCCTGAAGTACCAGTTCTGATGTAACGGATGCTCGAAGTGAATGCTTTCCCTTCTGCTCGGGAGCACTGAATCCTTCGTCGTCCTTATCAACAATGAATCCGCGAATTTCTCCATCTAACTTGGCCCAAACTATTGCAATATCTGCAACAGTACCATTGGTAATCCACATTTTGGCTCCATTCAGGATATATCCTCCATCGACCTTCTCTGCCTTAGTAATCATGCCACCCGGATTAGAGCCGTAATCGGGTTCAGTTAATCCAAAGCAACCAATAATTTCGCCCGTAGCCATTCCAGGGAGATACTTGTGTTTCTGTTCCTCTGTTCCAAATTTGTGAATTGGATGCATGGACAAAGAACCTTGTACGCTACAGAATGAACGCAAACCTGAATCTCCACGTTCCAACTCCCGGCATACAACGCCGTAAGCAGTGTAAGACATACCTGCACAACCATATTCTTCAGGAACTACCATCCCAAGAACGCCCATTTCTCCAAGATCTCTAATCCATTCTTCAGGGAAATATGCCTCATTGTATGCCTTTTCTATATTGGGAATTACCTTCTCGTCTACCCAATCCCTAACCATATCTCGGAGCATTAGCTCCTCTTCAGTCAACATCTTATCGACGTCAAAGAAATCCAATGCTTCGTATGCCATACAACTCTCCCCTTGTTACTCGCCTCTGTAAGCGCCGCTTGAACCTTACCGAAATTTGTAGACAAATTATGAACGGTCCCGCTTCCTCCTTTCTTCCCGCTTTTCCTTCAACGATGGCTCCAACCCCTTGCGTTTTCTTCGCCATCGAGAATATGCTGCCTGCATCTTTGGACTATTCATGAAAATCAAGCCAACAACAATTCCAGGGACACTGATTACAACAACAACTGCCAAAGCGTAACCCGCTAGGCTAGTTAGCAACGGATTTTCAATTTCTATTGGAACAAAACTAATCGCTTCACCTCTAGAATTTAGTAGCCACCCTGTTGCTTCAGAAGTACTCCAAGAACATACCACTGGACTAGTGGTAATTTCCAATTGTTGATCAGCGGCATCAGAATGCTCATACCAGGGAAATGCATCCTCGGATGATGGTCGAAAATCGATTAATCCATAGGGGGTGGTGCCAATCATCATTCTATCCTCGCTATGTCCACAAATGCTAGATAATTCACTTTCTAATTCACTAAGCATTTCCGCATCTAGAATGGTTTCACCGTTTGAAGAATCATCCAATCGAATTGTGCCAATGTATCGATTAGCCCCTACTGCAACACAAACGGCGATATTGTCACTTGCACATTCTACGTCATTCCAAATTGTTGCAGTTCCTCCAAGCCATGTAACTTCATGTTCAGCATCTATTATTGCAATACCATCAGATTCTGTAATAACAACACATAATCGAACTACAGAATGGCAATCAATACCTTTCACTGGACTTTCTCGAGTATTTTCTAGGGCATACATCTCACCACCATCAACTAAAGATCTGAATCTCCAAATACGACCCGAATCTGCAGCAATATATGCCCAAGCACCATTTGTATTCCAAGCAACTGAAGTTAGTGTGCTAATCTCGACTAAAGATGTTCCAGAAACATTGGATAAACGTTGATCTTGGTAATCATATCGGAGCACTCTCCCCAAATCTCCTACGATGAATGCATTTCCAGCGGGATGGAAATCAACAGCATTGAGGTTTTGATCGGTTATCGATTCAAGTTGAATTGCCTCTTGCGGGCTATCATTTGGTATTGAGAAAACAACGCCCTCCTCACCTACGGCCAAAGATTCAATGTGATTAGAATCAAGAGCATTAAGAAAAATAGATTCATCACTTAGAGTTACAGATTCATCGGACTTCACTACCGATTCAGCATGCACGGGCACAACAAGAAATGCCAAAAAAAGCACTAAAATGACTCCCGGACGGCCTCGGCCCATGCCCCTCCGGGGACGCTCGACTTCATCATGTGAACGGTCCAAGTCTTCTTTCCCCACTGGGAGCATTCAAGTCCTCTCGCCTCACCGGGAGGGGCATGGAACGCTTCGCAACGACAAGAGGATTGGTCAAGCAGGTTACTGCAGACGGTGGATTAGCTGAATTGGCAAAGAAATTCTTTGATAATGTAGAATCAACAGGAGAAAATGCATTCAAAGGCTCACATGGCATAATGAAAAGTATTGAAGCACATTATGATGGCGATGCACTAATCGTAGAAGTAGACAACGAAAAACCGGATTTTTCAAATCCAGATTCAATTAAGGAAGCACAGCAAGATCGGGTTCGATGGACTCAATTCTTAGATGAATCAACAGGGTATGATGCGAAGAAACGTGGAGACAAGGCAAAAGAATGGGGTAAAAAGGCCAATAAAGCAAAATCCGCAATTTCTTCTGCTAGACATTTTATGTCGCTAGCAAACAACCTTCCAGACGAAACAAGGGAAAAGGCTGAATCATTGATTGAAGAAATTGAAGCAGCCCTAGAGGCTGGAGATAATACCAAAGCAGCTGGACGTGGTGAAAAACTATCCAAGTTGCTCAATTAATGAGGGAAAACCAATGACTCCGGAGGAAATCAATCGTCTTTTAGATGAAACAACAGGTTCCTCAGAATTAACTGAACAAAATCGAGGAAAGATTTTGTCGATGTTTGGTGGAGTAGAGGAAATTGTTGGATTAGAACATGTGGTTTCAGTACTGAATGGAAATAATTCACATGGCGGAGATTCGGTTCTAAGAGCATATATCGGCCTAGAGCCAAGTGGAAAGGCACACCTTGGTTGGATTATTCTAGCAGATTCGATTAGAAATATGCTAAATCAAGGAGTGAATGTTCTAGTTTTCCTAGCAGATTGGCATGCATGGGTAAATGATAAGTTCGATAGAGATATGGATAAAATTTCGATTGCTGGGGACTACATGTCTGAAGTATTCAGAGTTCTACTTGGATTCCCGGATGAAGGCGATGGCGCTGGACAAATTAGATTCATGAGAGCAAGTGAATTGATGGATTCAGGAAAATACTGGGAGAGGGTTCTAAGATGTTCCAAGGGCATGAGTCTTTCGAGGGCAAGAAGAACTTTCAGCATAATGGGTAGGAGTGAAGACTCATCTGATGACGATCTTTCTGCTTTCTTTTATCCAGCTATGCAGGCTGCGGATATTTTCGAATTAAATGTAGACATCGCATTTGGAGGAATGGATCAACGTAAAGCACACATGTACATGAGAGATGTTGGAGACCGAAACCAATGGATTAAGGCAACATGTATCCATACACCTATGCTGTCTGGATTGAAAGGGAGAGGAGGTGGTAGAATGGATTCATTCGACCACAAAATGTCAAAATCAGACCCAAATAATGCAGTATTGTTACACGATACGGCTAAAAAATTGGAAAAGAAATTTCGAAAAGCATTTCTTGAGCCTGGAAATTCGGATTCGCCAGTATATGAGATCGCTAAACACGTAATAATGCCAAGTCAAGGAGAATTGCACGTTCAACCCAAACCTGAATTTGGAGAACCATCTTCTTGGTCAGATCTAGATTCACTAATTTCTGCAGTAAATGATGGAACTGTGCATCCTTTCGATGCCAAAATGGCAATTGCCCGTGGATTGACTGAGATACTAGCACCTATTTCAGAACATTTTGATGAAAAACCTGAACTGTTAGATGCTGTGAATAAGATGACCGGTGGTTGAAAATAAGCCAATTTTTAGTGTTTTAACCGGTAAAAATAGGACACTCATTCATATGAGATGAGGCAGCCGCTAGAGATGATTACGATGGATGTTGGCATTGATGATTTTGCAATTCATTTCCCACGCCTCTATTTCGACATGAAGGATTTTGCCAAATTCAGAGGTGCCGATTTCGAGAAACTGAATAAGGGATTGGGGCTCAATGCAATGGCAATTCCAGATGCACACGAAGATACTGCAACTATGGGAGCGAATGCAGTTGCTAGACTAATCGATCGAAACGGGTTATCACCATCCCAAATAGGGAGAATATACCTAGGGACCGAGTCAGCATTGGATGGAGCGAAACCTACTGCAACGTACATTATCGACATGCTACAACAAAGATATGCCAAAGAATTTGGACCAGACAGTTTCAGAAATTGTGATGTCGTCGACATGACTTTCGCTTGTATCGGCGCTGTAGATGCACTCCACAACACCCTTGATTGGGTTGCCAGAGGGGGGGAACGAGAAGAGCGAATTGGAATTGTTGTTTTCAGTGATAATGCCAAGTACGACATGGAATCGAGTGGAGAATATACTCAGGGAGCAGGAGGAGGAGGCATCTTAATCAGAGCCAATCCTCGATTGTTGGTAATTCCAGATAACTGGGGAGTATCGACCACACCCGTACATGATTTCTTCAAACCGAGAAGAGAAGTACCAGTCAAGAATGTAATCGAACGAGTTTTAGATTTAGCACGTGAGACAGGGCAGTCATTCAAATCGGGACTTAGTGACCGTATGATGAGAAATCTTCGTGGTTCTAAGATGTCTAACGACGAATTATTCGCAGAGGATACATTGAAGATTCACAGAGATACACCAGTTTTTGATGGACAATTCTCGAATAGATGTTACATGGAATCAGTAAAACAGGCATTTATCGATTTTCATGGAAAAGCAGAGAGAAGTGGTCGCCTAAATCCAAAGACTGATCCAATTCTTACTGAACAATGGAAGCGAATTATTGTTCATCTTCCATATGCATTCCAAGGAAAGAGGATGTTCCCGGATGTATTCAGGCATGATCGAAGAGGAACTCCTGTTTGGGACAACATCGTGGAAGAAATTGGCGTTGAGCCTCTAATTGAAGACTTTGAAGACACACCCGAAGGAATCGCCGAATTCGATAAAGCAAATGATGCCTATAGGCGAGCAATTTCGAAAACAACGGAATTCAAGAAATTCGCAGATGAAAGGATTGAACGTGGGCAAAGGGCTTCAAGTCTAATTGGTAACCAATATACTGGTTCGATTTTTCTTGCATTGATGTCTTCACTAGAATGTGATTATGATGAAAATAATGCTATTGAAGGGCAAAGAATAGGATTATGCGGATATGGTTCTGGAGCTAAAGCCAAAGTTTTCGAAGGGATTATTCAACCTCAATGGAAAGAAATTGCCTCTAGATTCCTACTGTTTGAACGATTGGACCTTCGACGGCCAATCCTTAGTGATGATTACGAAGCATTGCATCGGGGGAGTACCACGGAATCAATCATTGAACCAAGCCAAGAATTCGCAATAGTACGAGAAGTAAATGGCGGCCTCCCAGGAGAACGCCGATATCGATGGGTAGACTAACTATAGTCAGACTAATCTGAACCACTGATTGATGATTATTATTCTTCATTTTCGATTGGAATCAACAAAGGTTCAAGATCGCCAAATGATTCAAACAAACTTGGTCCACTAGAAAGATAGTATACAGAACCTCTACCATCTCTTGAATCTTCAGCAGTTGAATTCTCATTGCTTGCACACTCACCTGTGCAACCATCTGCAAAGGCAACATAAACACGACCTTCTCTATCGATATGTAAGTCATTGAAATCTAACAAGTTACGGTTTGATCCACCAATATCTCTACAATCACCTGAATTTAGACAGATAGAACCGACTTGAACAGGATCATCTGTTACTCGATAAGTATGGAAAACCGGATTCTCATCCAATGCGTTAAGGCTGAAAGTAATGTAAAGATGATAGGTCACATTATTCGGAGCATAGTGTGCATTTCCATCCCAAGCATTGCCATCGATATCGGATTGATTCAACATCTCAGAATTTTGACTGCCAAGATAAGTTACCGCTATTCTTCCAGGTTCGCCTGCATCGGTTTGAGGAAACACGGAAGAGATTACACCAGCGGGAGAAATTCGGATACTCTCTTGCTCCCAAGTTTCTCCTGAATCTGTTGATCTAGACATGTAAACACCTTCATCACCTCCAGTCCAAACATGATATGCATTTGATTCAGAGTCCGTTGAAACCTCAGAATTCTTTCTAGGATAAGGAGTTCCGACATCTTCCCCCATGGAACGTTCAAACCAAGTAAATCCATTATCCTTGGAAACGATTACAGTTGGAGTTTCTACACGCGGTGTAACATATACTGTTCCATCTGGAGCTGTTGATATAGCACCATGTAGACCACCATTTGTAGTGGCTAAACCGATGATTTGACCACCTGCTTCAAAGGTTGCACCACCATCAAAACTGGTGAAACAAAAAATCCCCGCGAGTTTGTTGTAACAATAGTAAACTGCAGTTTCATAAAATCCGCTAGTAAACTGCCCTAAAGCCCCATACCCAGAATCGGTCCATGGACCACTTGCAAGTTTGATGTGATCGTTAATTGGAGTTGTTCCTGAATCATGAGGATTGCCCAACCAAGATTCACCATCATCATCGCTCCAACAAATCCAAGATGTTTCTAATCCAATCATTTGAACATTGAATATTCTATCTGTAATTGGATCTACCCAACCATATGGGTCACTTGTAGTAGGAGAACATTGAACCGGATCTTGTGTTTCAACCCATGATTCTCCATAATCACAGGACCTCATTACTTTCTCCATCGCAATAAAGAAAATACAACCACTAGAAGTTATACCAATACTAGGTTCTTTTCCGGTTTCTCCTACATCACTGAAAGTAAAGGACATAGGGATTAATTCTTCATCCACTGGAAGTCCATCGGCACCTGTTACGAATGTTGAAGGAAATTCAGGTTCTACAAGGGGTGGAGGAGACGGAATATCTTCTTTGAGACAACCAGGCAATACTGCAGTCAGTAACATGAAACTGACCAACAGAGTTGCGCCTCGCATGTACTTGCGAGGAGGTATCAGACAATTATCTTGCGCATAGAATCTCAATCGCCTAAAGCACGATTAATCACAATTCTCTGAACTTCCTGTGTTCCTTCATAAATTTGAGTAATCTTAGCATCTCTAAAGAATCTCTCAACAGGGAAATCAGTAGTATATCCATAACCACCTAGAACTTGAACCGCTCTTTCTGCTACCCACATTGCATTATCTCCTGCGAAGAGTTTTGCCATACTGGCTTCTTTCGTATGGCGTCTTCCTCCGTGATGATAATGTTGTTCTTTGGCCCAAGCTGCTCGATAGACCATTAGTCTAGCTGCGTCAGTCTGGGTTGCCATATCTGCTAAATAATTGCCAATCGATTGGTGATAGGCAAGTGGCTTTCCAAACGCTTCTCTTTCATGTGAATACCGAACTGCAGCATCTAATGCGCCTTGAGCAATACCTAATGCTTGAGCAGCAATTCCAATTCTAGAATTATCTAAAGCATTCATGGCGATTGGGAATCCTTTTCCAGGTTCCTTCAATACATTCTCTACAGGCACCTTGCAATTTTCCAATACTAATGTACAAGTGTCACTACTTCTGATTCCCAACTTATCTTCCTTCTTACCAACGGAAAAGCCCTCAAACTCTTTCTCAACAATAAATGCAGTTGTTCCCCCATGCTTCTTGACGCCATAATCAGGATGATCTACATCTTTAGCGAAAAGAACGAAAATGTCTGCAGTAGCCCCATTCGTAACCCACATCTTTTCCCCATTGAGAATGTAGTGACTTCCATCATCAGAAATCTTAGCTTTACAGACCATGGCTGCAGCATCTGTTCCAGCGCCTGCTTCTGAAAGAGAATAAGCACCCAATTTATCAGTTGCCAACATCGGCAAATATTTTGCTTTCTGTTGCTCATTTCCATGCAATGAAATCGTCATGCTACAAAGTCCAACATGTACACAATAGTAAACTCCGAATGACGGGTCAACACGTGAGAGTTCTTCTACAATTATAGCCTCAGAAATATCGTCAAGAGGAGTGCCTCCATATTCTTCTGGAATAGTACAGGTATGAAGCCCATATTCGATGAATTGAGCCCACTCTTCTGTTGGAGGTTTTTGATGACGATCGCGCTCTAGAGCGGTTGGTGCCAATACAGATTCTGCAAAGTCTCTAACTAAGTCTCGAATCATCGTCTGTTCTTCGGTTTCTTGGAAGTCCATGCCCCTCCCAGTAATGCTCCGTTTGTGAATCGTTCGGAAGAGATGCACTCTCAAAAAATATCAAAATAAGCGAATAATTGAAATTAGATTGCAACGGCCGCGCCATGAGGCTAGTACATGAGCGACGAGGATGAGTTCAGCATAGCAGTAGGAAGAAGATACACTCAGGAACACTTGTGGTTCCAATTAATCAGTGGACCAAACGACGATTTCGAAGAATACAAAATCGGTATCTCTGATTTTATCAGAGTGGATTTTGGACGCATACTAAAGGCGACTCTTCCAAATATTACAGATGGAAGTGATTTTCTTATTCCGTCTGATGATGAAAATCATGAAGATGAAGAAATCGTTTCAAAAGATGAAGAAAAAGAGGAAACAGGAGCCATGGGGGAACTCTCAACTGATGACAATCTAGTGGGCCTACAGTGTGAATTTGAGACGTTGAATATTCTTACTCCATTTGCTTGCTCAATAATGAGTATGAATGGTGAAGTCGAAAATAACCCCCAATATGTTAATCGAGACCCATATGGGGATGGATGGTTCGTAATAATTAGACCACAGGATGGATTCGATTACGATGATCTCCTCAGTGGAGAAGAATATGTGGACTATTTAGCTGAATTGTGATTATACCCACATTCTATACTCGCCAATTGGTTCGCCTTTGAACCCTAGAGATTCAGCAGTATTCCATACTGATGATGAATCTGCGAGATCATTTTCCACCTGAATCCTAAACAACCATTTCTTAATTTCTCCCAATAAAGGCCCTGGTTCAATATCTAATCTAGTCAATATTTCATCTCCCCCAACTAATGGCTCTATGCCTCCTCTTAGTTGAGGAAGATTATTTAGTGCGGTACGAAGATTATCTGCTACTTCTTTATTCAAGCCTCTGTCTGCTGAAATTTGTGCATCTAAATCATCACCTAAGGCCATCCTATACCGTCGAAGACATCCCTTACTTTCGGGGTTAGGCATGATTCCAATTCTTCCTCGAATAATTAGTACTGATTCTCTAACTTTATTTGGAACTCTAAGTCCGTTCAGTATAGTTTTAGCATCTTCTTCATTCATTTGTTTGAGCAATAATGAAAATCGTCCAATCATCAAACTGTTTTCATTAATTCCATCAAAATAACAAGAATCAATATCATCGATTTCATTCAAGCCAGGGCAAACATTTTCCATATTTCCATGAACAACCATCATATTGAGAACTTCAAACACTTTAGGAAATGAGAGGAGTTTTCGAAATTCCACCCAAATCCTCTCTCTGGAAACTGGAGCTAAAGATTCTGCACATTCTACCAATGCTTCTGAAAGTTCTAAATCTGGTACGAATGGGCCAGAAGGATGGCACATGAAACGATAAGCTCGCATGATTCGAAGTCCGTCCTCTTCTAATCGCTCTATTGGATTTCCGACTGCCGATAATACTCCTTTCTGAAGATCATCAATACCCCCATGAGGGTCATAAAAAAGACGATGTATAGGGTCAATCGCCATTGAATTTACAGTGAAATCTCTCCGTTGAAGATCCTCCATTAATGAAGATCCAAATCGAACAGACTCGGGCCTACGGCCATCTAGATATGTACCATCTGTCCTCAAAGTAGTGATTTCGATTTTACCAGAATCAAGGGTAGATGGAAGAGTAACCGTTCCAAATTCCATTCCCGTAGGAATTGCCGAGGGGATTAACTTCAACACTTCGCTTGGTGTTGCGTTTGTTGCAAGATCAATATCATTTAGAGGAAACCCAATCACTGAATCTCGTACTGTGCCCCCCACAATCCAAATTGAGAAGCCCTCTTCAGAAATCTTGGATATTACCCTGTTTATGTCTTGATTAAGAACTCCTAACAGTTCCTGATGTTTTGAAGAAAGTGGGGTGCCCCCGGCCTCTGGAGAGTGAGCCGGGGCGGATGCCATAACCGCTCGTCAATGTCAATTCAAATGAAATAACCGCTCATTTCGCACAAGGCGTTTTGAATCAATGAACCTTGAGAGTAGCATGGATGTCGTCCTAATCAAGGTAAAGGACCTCCGCCCACATGAGGAAATCAAGCCAAAAAACCTTGAAAAAATGATTAATTGGGTTGAAAAAAGAGGTGGGTTCTTTGAACCTGTATTAGTGGACATAAAAACAAGAACTATTCTAGATGGACATCATCGATACAATTCCGCATTACATTTGGGGCTAAAACTGATTCCTGGAATCGAAGTTGATTATCTAGAAGATGATTCAATCCAAGTAAAAGCGTGGCCAGGAAAAGAAGAAATTATTGTGACCAAACAATCCGTTCTTTCAATTGCGGAGTCAGGTAATTTATTTCCTCCAAAAACGAGTAAACATACAATCTCGATTGATTATCCGCAACAATTTTTCCCTCTAGAAAAATTACGTTAATCATTAGTTCTTTTAGATGAAGAAAATGCTCTCCAAAGCCGATTACCATTCCCTGAAATCAATACTGGATGTAAAGGATTCTTAGCAGGAACTACTTCAAACTCCATCATTCCCCCTCTACGTGAAATTGTCAATGAAACTTTTTCTTCTGCTCGTCCACGCAATGCCCCCTTAAGATCTGATGATTTTCGAGTCCTTCGCCCATTAATTGATACAATCTCGTCCCCAGGCTGAAGTTTATCTCTTACTGGACTTCCCGCTAAAAATTTAGAAATCCGCAAAGGAGATTCAGAAAGTTGGACACCTAACCATCCTACAGGATCATCTGATTCTACAGGCTCAAGTTTTCGACCCATTCCTTTGGACCATTCCAACATATTTGGTGCACCTAATCCATGGACTAAACGCCGAACTACCGCATTCAATTTACCTCCACTAAGTCGATTCATTGAAGAAACGATATCTTGCTCAATAATTGCTCTCGGTTCTAATCCCCCTGAACCGGAGTCGCCCTCAATATGTAGGCCATGTCGCTTCCAAAGATCCACCATTACATCATCTAAACCGACTTCTCCCTTTGTCCTCCTCCGCAATTCTAAATCCATACACATAGCGGCAATTTCGCCCTGTAGATAGTAGGAAATCGTCGTTTCAGAAGAATGAGGATGTGGACGATACAAATGATACCATGACTCAAAGCTAGATTCAGAAAGGCATTGATGATCCCAGCCAGACATAGAGTGAAAACGAGTTAATTTTCTCTTTAGATCGGCAGCCCAATCTCCATCAGACCAAACGCCGCTTCGAAGACACATCATATCTCCAAGCCAACTAGTAACTCCTTCAAACCACCATAGTAAATCAGTATGCATCTCTTGAGACAAATCATAATCATCGAAGGTTTTGGGCCGAAGTCGCTTAACATTCCATGCATGAACGTATTCATGAGATAAAAGGGAAATTAGATCCCTCCAACCTTCTTTATCGCCAGGATCCAATGAACCCCTGCGCATCTGACTAGATTGACTTCCTGTATGTTCTAAACCGCCTCTCGCCTTTTCTGTTAAGTGGAGAATCACGGCATAATTATCCCAAGGTGGCTCTCCAAATAATGCATGAAATTCAGAAAATAAGTTACTCATTGATTCAACCAGATAGTCGATTCTCTGCGGATCAATGGTAACGCCTCCAGCATCCCATAATTTCAATCTAAATCGCCGACCTCCTGCTTCAAAGAGGACTTCGGGATTTGCATTAGCCTCCAAAACTCCATCATACAATGCATCACGAGAACCTGCTGTCCAAATAGAGCGAATAATCCCTCCTTCATCGATACAATTTACTGATTTTAATTGAGTAGTAACTGACCAATCCTCGGGATGAAGAAGTTCTACTTGGTATGGCCCTTCCGAATCAGAAGACCCCCTAATTATTCTAGGAAAAGTTGCAGAAGGAATCATATGAAAATGACTTGAATCAATATGATTGGTTCTTACACTCAAATCATTCCCAAAAGCAAACCATTCAACATGCATAGAAGTCGCATGTTTTGGTATTTTGATTCGAACCTCATCAGGACCTCGTCGTTCTACTTTACAGTCCATTTCTTTTTCTGAAATCGTTGCCCACGCCCTTAAATCATGAACTAACCTCCTAGGCTCGCGAATTAAATATGAACCAGGAGACCAACGCGGAAATGCAATAACCAAAATTGAACCAACTGGATTAGGTACTTCAATCTCTGAACGAAAACGTTGCTCATCTCGAGTAGAAACATCCAATCTGTGTATTATTGGCTTCATCCTCTAACCTCCTCCCTACCTAACGATTTTTGATCTTCAAGCACTTCAAGCGCCATGTCTCTTAATGGCCCTTCATCTACACCCTCTGAAATTGTTTTGACGGAAGAGAGAGTCTCTAAACCCAATTTTCGACCAATGAGATCCTCTAAATATCGGATTTTTCTGAATTCACTACAAGGCCCCAAGATTAACTTAGCTCGAACAGGATCAACTGCATTTTTCGGCGAACGCCTAACTAATCTAGGAATCAATGATTCAGAAGGAACTGATAAAAGAAAATCAATAATATCTTCATCTGCCCATTCGATTCCATCAGAAAAAGCGTCAACTACTGCTTCAATAGCCTCACCAGATGGATTGGAGAGTAACGTCACAGTGTCCTGAAAGTTCAAGGCGTTTTCATAATTTAGACGACGATAAGCAGCAACAGCAACCACAGATGAAGTATGTGAAATAAACTCCCGGATTTCTTCGATTCCATGAGAATCTAAACTCAATCCTTCAATAGATTTGGAAATTACTGATGGAGCAGAATCNCTCAAACCTTGAANCACATATTGTTCTAAATTNCGTAAANTTGCACTTTCTATGGTCGCTNTTCGAATATTNACAAATTCTGAATTNANACCNTCATCCACAATTTNTTTGAATNGTGAATCAGAATAATGCCTCAAAGAAATTACCCATGCACGCTTTGAAACAATGGAATCGGAGTCATTTNTTAATTTTGAAAGAGCAATNTCCGAATCANCATATCGAACACATACCTCAAGAGAAAGCAAACGTACCTTACGAGATGAATGATTNGAAAGCCGCTCAAGTAAGGAAATNTCTGAACCATCNTCCCATCTTCTCACNGCNTCAATTGATTGNTCNACAAACCATNNATCATCNGAATCAAGNAATGGTAAAAANCCAGACAANGCNAAAGGGTCATTCAATTCGAAAAGATGCCTAATCGCTCGACGTCTCTGNCGNACGTCCTTGTGAGAAAGNCGNTCAACCTCTANCCTGACTGAAACCACGACCTTGACTAGAGGAGGTTNCACATCAACCCGTCGNGAAAAATTTCAACCCGTACGATCCCGATGAGANGCCATCATTGCAGTCACAAGCAAACCGATAATTAAACCAAACATGAAACCTGTATCTCCCGCACCTGGAGCAGAACCTGCAAGATCNCGNAAGGCCAATGCAAGTGAACCTGCGATTGGAATCACTCCAATTGAAAATCTNCGAATCCATTCNCCTTTACTTGGAGGTCTACCCATTGGCCTTAACATGATATTTGACTTCTTTTCGATATACTGCCACCTATGGCTANTAGAAGATCTTCGAAGTCTAGAGGCCACGTGTTCAGCTACTGTTCGNTCNACTCCACCAATCTCAGAACCACGGCCAGTTCCGATNATTAAACGAACTCGNCCCAAATNATCTCGATGTCTAAGTAATTCGTTTACTATCGCATCCGCTCCACGGATATCAATATCATGCAAATCGATTGTAGGAGTCCCAGCAGAATTAGTAACATGTCGNCCCACTGACCAAGCAACATTNCCCTCAACAGCTTGAATTTCCACAGAATGCAATATTGAACGTAAAGATTCTANGCGATCTTTTCTGTCTACTGGTTGNTGTTTTTCATTCCCTAGAAGACGGGATACTGCTCCATAAGTGAAAATCACAATAGCAGCAGTTGCTCCAACGANTGCNCCAACTCTTCCTGAAGCAACCAAATCAACTTGATCTACACCTCCAGCAAAAATAGCAAGGAAGAANCCCATTGTAGCAAAAATACATCCNATAAACAATGANAGAGAAAACATCTCTCCATAACTAAGCCCCATTGTATCNTACCGAACTCCAANGGCTCCCGTATGATGTATTCGGACAACTNGCTGAAAATATCTCAAATCGNAGATAATNAAGAATTATCCACGATATTATTGAAATNTGNANANGGATANATTGATTTGCCANGCATTTTTGGTTAANTCATGTGTTTACTTTGNCATCCTGAAGCCCTTAACGGCATTCAGATTGANGAAACACCAACATTACTNATTGCTGGATCTATTGCTGCAGCAGTATGTGTAGCACGTAAAGGAAAATCAANNGAAAAAAAGCAAGATNAGAATGTNANAACACAGGGNACACGAGTTCATCNAAATGGAAGATNTGATCGTTCAAGAGAAAAAAAGATGGCAAAGATAATTGCCGGAATTTTTGGAGGTTATTTGTTCCTAGTTTTCTTGGCTCCAATAGCAATGCCTACTGATTCAGTTCCAGAANTATCTGGCCGAGCAAATGCATTTGACTACATGACCGAAGATGGAGNTACTGGATGGGGGAATCAAAATTGGTCAGANAATGGGAAGTTGGGGCATAATCAGTCTGCTCANGGTGGTTCTTTCGTATGGTCTGAATTGAATCCANTTTGGGCATTTACTTACGGTTTTGGAGACCTAAATTGTCACCAAAANCATTACCGATCATGGGAAATAAATGGAAATCAACTAGCATTCTGTGTTAGGGATGTTGGAATNTTTGCTGGAGCAGCTATTGGTGCNGCTATTTTTGGNAGATTTGGGCTAAATCGATGGACTCTAAGGGATACTTTCCTTTCCATAATTCCTGACGAATGGTTAGTAGAAACATACNANAAAAATCGAAGAGGAATTACTAGTCTTGGAATTGCAGCCATTTTCATATTACCCATGGGAATTGATGGATTTACTCAACTTCTCACAGATTACGAATCAAACAATATTTTACGATTGGTCACAGGATTAGGTTTTGGATTGATTCTTGGATGGATTTTTGTTGCTAGCCTTTGTGCTCGNCCAAAAGATTTCAACGATTCAGGACAAGTTCTCCTACCNGGTGGTGCACGTTTNCAGATAATCGAAGAAGAATAGTTAATCNCCCCTAAACCAACGTCTGAAAGTAGCTAAATCTGTTGGATTTTCTTTNTTACNNCTAAGACCACATCCAATTACATCAAACCTTTCAATACACAATTCTGCATCCTTAATTACTGANTCATCCGCCTCTTTAANGATNTGAGACAAAGCGTCTTTCCACCTAGGAGAAGAACCAGCNTTGCGATGCCATGANTGNAATTNGGGNCGAAGAGGAGCCAATAGNAGTGCAAGTCTACCAAAGGCTTGCCAATCTGCGCGCAACTCAGATCTTGGAGCCTCNCGNCCCAAAATTGTCCTATGNCTCCGAATCCAATCCTGTTGTTCATCNAGGAATTGTATCATCCTCTGTGTATGGCGATGACTAACTGTTCGAACTGGCCCCAAAGCAGAACGAAGTTGTTTGACATCTGCTGANGAAACCATACTAAGNGTCCCTACAATAGAAAANACGGCCTCNGACATTGCNCCNTTCGGGACTGTTGATGCAAGTTTTGAATTGGTGGACANCCAAGCATCAGAATANATCTTAGATGCATTAGAAAGAATCTTCCAAGGTGCTTCTCCTTGCAACCAATCATCATTATCTCTTTGAGGAGAGGCGCCTACATCCAACGTTTGTTGCCCATCATTNGCATTCATCGCTCTTCCAATTAAATTCAATTCTACCTCCTGAATACTAACATTAAGCGGTTGGGGGCGAGAACTGAGGAACTGNCGCAAAACTNTTCGAATTGCAGATTTTAACTCNCCNTCTGTTCCATGATTCATGATTGGTCCAACAATTGNCCCTTGGTTGAATGGCTCTGGCATCGATATNTCNCCTCCCAAAAGGCTATGAAATCCAGCACGAATTCTATTTTGGAAAACATCTGTTTCAAAATATTCNGTTTTATCCATTGTCTCCATTCGAAGAGTGCCTTGATTGATTCTCTTAAGAGCCACTTCTGGATNACAATCAAGCCAAATTGTTAGATCTGGNATCATTGCTCCTGAATTTAATCTAGCAACTTGANNAAGACCAAGATCTCCTACTATGCCTTGGTAAACCAATGANGAATGGACATTTCTTTCAGAAATTACAACNGAACCCATCGAAAGCNGCGGNCGTATCCACATATGTGAATGATCCAATCGATCNGCAGCAAAGAATCCNGCTTCCTGNAAAGGCCCNGCATCTCCAGTACGTACTGATTCAACTGCTAATTTCCCAAGAGGATGGTTGCGACGAGGTTCTGCAGTTACATCTACAGATGTAAANGATGCTTCCTTGCGCAAAATTTCAGCTACCATCTTAGTNGCGGTTCCTTTACCAGAACCATCTCCTCCTTCAAGAGTAATGAGGTACATGACTTACTCCTCGGGTTCCGATTGGTCCGAGAACTGCTGCTTAGCAAGACGATTCAGAGCCATGCCACCAAGGATTAATCCAGGGCCAATAAAGACACCTCCTCGACTAAATAATGCAAGTCCTGCAAGCCATTGTGCCCTCCGGTATGAATTCCCCCTGAGAGTTTCCATAGCGGAACCAAAACCTAGTGAAGCAGAAAAAACCGTGAAGAAAGCAATCACTGTTCCAAGTGCAACACTATCTTCCAAATTACTTTCCAAACGAAGATCTACTTCTTTAGTTCCCGAACCAGAACGAAGAGTGATTGTAAGTTGAGAAACTTCTCCAGGAACTAATATTCGTCGTTCGGTGATATTTCCTTCAGATTGAACCTCTATGATTCTAACCTCAAGCGGTTGATTGGCGAATTGGAAACGGCCGTCTTGATCAGTAAATGACCGATCTATAAGAGCATCAGATTCATCCAATAATCTCACTTCTACGCCAGAAGGTGTTTCGCCTCCACTCTGATCATCTGTTATTTCAGTCACTATCAAGCCAGAAATCGTTTGATCAGAACTCTCTGATTGGAGGTTGTCGCCCAAAATATCAGAGGGGTCAGCAGCAATGGATAAAACTCCAAACCAGAGGCCGAGTAAGCTTCCTGCAATAATCAAAACAATAGCAATTCTTCGAACAGTTGGGAGACCGCCGCCGAATTCCAAACCTTCATGAATTGCTCGAATTGCAACTTCACTTGCTTCCTCTCGAATGTCTGAAGAGTCTACACGAATATCGTTTGACTCACTATCCAACTCTGCTTCAAGATCATCGAACTCATCTACAACACGTACTTCGACAATTTCATCTTCGTCATCCATTTGGTCCACCTCCGTGCTCTCCGACATGGGGTGAGGCTTGAATCCCCTTCGGTTCCCTGACTGGATAGAAAAGCGAACCAATAAATGGGAATAAAAGAGAGGCTATGGTGAGTAAAACAATCAAAATTCGACCTTCGAACACTGATGTTTGTTCAGGAGATTCTACGATTATTGAAATTTGATGAAATGATGTCCAATTCTTCCCGGTAATCCAAAAATCACCCGTATTTGAGTCATAGGCAATCCCATTCAATACCTCTCCGTTTCCATTAGAGCCATATTCTTCTACTAAGGAAGAAAAATCAACTACTGAAACTACTGCACCAGTTTGTATGTCGATTTCAAAAATTCTGTTATCATACCAACGATTTGCGAAAATTTTGTCGCCAACGCATTCTAATTCGTTAATCTGTTCCAATGGTTCACCATTCAATGTGACTTCAATACTGGAAACTTGAGTCAAATCATTTGGATTCCTGAAGGTAATTCTAGAAGTGCCATCTGAAATTGTAAACTGATCATTCATAGAACAAATTCCCCACCCCTCGCCAGGAATAATTGATTCATTCAATTGTTCAAAATCCAATGAATATCTTAGCACTCGGCCAGATTTCCATGTAAGTACAATGATTTCATCGTCAAAAATCGTCAAGCCCTCTCCAAACAAATCAGGAGATAAATTCAATGTTTCAATGGGATTACCAGAACCCAGTGCGAATACCCTAACTGACGAATGACCGTAAAGCCCGCCTGACTCATAGAGGTGTCCATTGTGAATTTCCAATCCTTGTGTAAATGATAATGAATCCTTAGTGGTGCTATCAACCAGATTCCAATCTAATTCTTCAGCAATTAATACACCTTCTTCAGCGTGAAATTCATCATATTCTAATGCACTAATCATCGGGGGGTTCAAGGACTGACTGAAGGCAATTGTGAACAGGAGGAGGAGTGTTACCCGTATCGAGTCCCGAGTGCCCATGTACGAACCACGCTCCACCGAGACTTAAATACGACATCATGACGATGGGGAATGATAGTTATGTGGCAGAGCAGCACATCGATTACAGGGCGGCGAAAAGTCACCCTAAGTTCAAGCCTCGTGATTGTTCTTTTGTTTGCGTCGTTTGTCCCAATGGCAATTCATGCAGAAGAAGTACCCGAAGAGGAAATTTTCACAGGTAGTATTGTTGATTTTGATTCCGATTTAATGGGGAAAACGTATCTCACTGCATCAACAGGTGACCCGATATTTTCTGCTACTCGCCACCTGAAAAATGAATGGATAAATGCCGGAATGCCACACTGGGTTTCACCTTTCAGTACAGAATATCAATTTCAACAAAGTCGTTCACAAACAAGAGCTTGTGAAAATGCATGGAATCAAGGAGATTCCGTTACCATGCCTACCGCATCAGGAAATATTGCTGCAGAGGTAGAACGTGTAACTTCTTCAGCAGCAATAATTGTTGAGAATGGAGTAAGTATTCCGTCAACTACAATCAATGATATTGCTTCTACTTGGGATAATTCGATTTATTCTACTGTAACCTCATACTTTGGAAATCCCCCTGATGTAGACAATAATTGCCAGGTAGAAATTGTGATTCTTAGCATTGATGGGCCAGCAAACATAGGAGGATACTTCTCTCCTGGAATTGCAAATTCTAGAGAGGCAATTTTTGTAGATAGTGATGATTTAGGTTGGAGAAATGTGATCTTTGCCCATGAATTTCAACATCTTCTACACAACGCTAGAGATCCATTAGAATACGCTTGGATAGATGAGGGAAATGCCGATATGGCAGCATTCCTAGTATTGGGTGCAGAAGGGACGCTAATTGGGCATAGTAATGGCTGGGCATCAAACGCATCTTGCAGTGTACGATGGTGGAACCAGCGTGCTGATTGTGATTATGGAGCAGGGTTCCTCTTTATGCTATATTTAGCAGACAAGTTTGGTGGTGGACAAGCTATTCAGAGTCTAGTTGCAGATACTGCAACAGGAGGCGCGTCAATTGAAAATCTTGCAAGAAATCCAGTCCCTGGAGCGCCTGCAAATGTTGGTAACACAATGGATGAAATCTTTGCGAACTTCACAGCAGCTGCAGTTCTTGATAGCCAACAGGGAAGATATGGTTTCTCAAATATTGACATGGGGGGGACTTGTTCTAATTCCGCTTTTTGTAAATTGCAATTAACAGATCAAAACTTCAATTGGGGCTCAATTTACACAAGTCAAAATCATGATATGGAAGGCTGGGGAGTTAGAGCATGGAGATTCGCTTCAGGGACTGGCGCTCCTCTAAATGTCATGGTTACTCCATCTGAATTTGGATTTGATGGAATCCTTGTGGTAAAAGATACTGCTGCACAAACATGGTCTACTCTGGATTTGAGATTTGATCCAGGAACAGGGGTAGGGACTGGAGTTGTCGATGGTTTTGGCAATACTACGGATGAGGCATATCTGATTACTTGGTTTGCAAGTTCGATTGATGACTGTGATTATACTTACCCGAACTGTGGATTTAGTGGAGGATCTACCGCCTATCCTACTGCTACAGTCGACATTACCGCTGCATTGATTTCTGAACCACCGACCGTTAGGATTGGGTCAACATCAACTGTAGATAGGGACTCAAATGGAAGCCCTGATACAGTAAATCTAACTTCGATTGTGAATTCAACTGCCTTTTTTGAAATCCTTGATTTAACGGTACACGCCTTCAAAGACAACATATTGTATGATTCTGTAGACTACCAAGTAGCTGCTGGAAATGGCATTGAGGTAGAATCCAGTGTTTACTTTACTGTTCCAGAAGATGGGAATTGGGTATTTGATGTAGAACTACGAAATTATGGGCAAACCCTGATTGACGAATACATTTCTGCACCTGTTTCATTGACCAACATGAAACCTGTGGCAGTAAGTACTGCAGCTGCTAATGCCACCCAGACTTATCTTGGTCTCCAATTCTATGGTTCAGGATATGACGAATGGGGATTCAGTACAGATAACGAAACATACAGTAAAAATGAGACACCAGTCGCATATTCATGGGATTTCGGAGATGGAACTTTTTCAGGTCTTAAAAATCCAATTCACGAATGGATTGTTCCATCTAACTACACCGTTGAATCTAGAATTGAAGATAGAGGTGGAGCACTGTCGGACCCAGTTGTTTGGAACATCAGTGTGAACGATACTTCTGACCCAATAATCGGACTTAAAGTTCAAGGAAACGATATCAAAAATGGGCTTAGTCTAAGAACAAATGAAAGGGTTCTTTTCGACGCCAGATCAACTGAAGACAATGTACCAGACTCTAACTTACTTTTCACTTGGGACTTTGGAGATGGACGGATAGTTAGTGGGATTGGATTAGTCGAGTTAGATCATTCATGGTTGGTTGGAACCGCTGATGGAATGTTGAATGTACTAAATCTCACTGTTTCTGATGGCGTACATACTTCCTATTTAGAAGTGAATATTACAATTCTAAACCGACCACCGCGAATAATTTTCAACGAAGGTCTCGAAACATACACTTTGACACCTCTAACAATGCCAACAATTTTCGTTGATGATGATGGGACGATTCAGAACGTCACTTGGTCTTTTGATGAGCCTGTGAATCTAGAAGGAGGAGTTCTAAATCAATTATCACCATTCACTGAAAGTATTTCTGAGGAATTTACTCCATCAGTTGCTTGGAGAACACCTGGATTGAAAGTAGTCAACCTTAGTGTTACAGATGATGACGGAAATACGAGTACAACTAGTATTACAGTTTCTGTCCTAAATCAACGACCTGTTGCCTTATTCTCAAGACCAGTAGATGGCACAGTTTACACACAATACACATTCCAAAGCACTTCTTTTGACCCAGATGGCGATGACTCCGCAATGACCACAATTTGGTCAATAGAAGGAGAAGAACCAGTGACAAATCAAAGCGCAATTGTCCATACATTCTTGGAACCAGGCGTATACACTGTTTCTTTGCTAATTATCGACGAACTAGGACTAGAATCACATCTAAAATCATATCTTGTATCCATCGCTAACCCTCTTCCAGTACCAATCATGACTGCATACGAAGCATCACTAAATGGAGAATTAGTAACAGCCCCAAGTGACAATATTAGTGATTTCGATTTCTGGCACCCACTAGCCTCTGATGGAGGACTTTTTGTTAAGGCAGGAATCCCGATCTATTTCTCAAGCGTTGGCTCAAGGGACGGAGATCCAAAATTCGAGGGCATGTCTAACCCAGACCAAAACTCTCCTGATTGGAACGGCATTACCTCTTACTCATGGAATTTCGGAGATGCNTCACCAATATCTTCAGGNGAAAATATCTGGCATNCATTCTCNCAACCAGGAAGTTACCTCGTCACTCTAACTGTTAGAGATGGATATGGAACTGGAGACACAAATGAAAGTCACAGAATGATCCACGTTAGTTCTCCNCCAACAATTCTAGATGATACTTTATTCGATGAAGAAGTAGATTTAGGAAGTTCTGTAGTCCTACTATTATCNTATGAAGATGAAGATATTAAAATGGGAATTTCAGCATATAGGGATACAGATATTTCTAGCGACAGTGATTCAGATGGAAATCCCGAAAATGATCCTAATGAAGCCCTCAACGACGGGCTAACATTATTCTGGGATATTGACCCCACTATTGACGAAAATGAAGATGGAGATTTCCAAAATGATTGGATTATTTCTTCANAAGTTCCGAATCTAAGATGGAACGAATCAGGCACATATACAGTCATCGCAATGGTTTGTGACGATACAGATGCATGCACAATCAAGGCATTCCAGATTGTGGTAGATGATAATGAGGATACTGGACCTAGATCCTTATCNGATTTCGAATTAAGTGATTTGGTACCAAGCGATAGTAGTAGTTGGCTAATACTCGCATTAGTTGCAATCGTTCTCCTCCTTGGATGGGCAATTATGCGCCAACCAAGTGAAGAAGAACAAGCTGTAGATGAACAACCCACATATGATGTGACTGAGGTTCAAACAGAAGGAGGAATACTTGGTATGGACCAACATACNCCTCCCTCCAAGCCGTCACATCTTGATCGAGAAGACAGAAGAAGCAAAGATTCCGGTTATGTAAGGCCAGTTGGTTCTCGACGGAGATGAAAAAAATGAGAATTGGCCGAATAATTCCGGTCTATCTGGTTCTAATTTTGATTGTTCCATCTGGATTATCATTTACAGAACCCGTAGAAGCNGCATCAAGTTGTACATTAACTGGACAAACAACACCTGAATGGGGCATAGATGCNGAACTAATCCAATCTGGTAAATTCACAGANCAGCCTGAGCAATTTTTCCCAGANACAGGGTTTTTCAATCCAGGNGGGAGGCTTGATCCGTTAACAAATGGATTCGTCACTTCAGTCAATGTCTCGGATAAAGATCACACTGCAATTCGAATGAATATGGTCGACGGGTANNGATATACATTCTGTGTAACTTTTGCATCTGCNCCAAATCAAACAGTTAGCAGTGACCCGGTAGCAGACGTTTACCTAATGGAAGATTTAGATTTTGACCGATACAAATGGGATGAAATGNTGTATGAAGANGGAGAAAATNCAGATCCTACTTTCTTCTCTTTCTTCGGATGGATNCCCTATCGTGATATTCATGCATATGAAAACATTAGGAATATCGATTTTTCAGTTACATTCGAAGACGGGGGGAGTTCTTCAGCAAGTGGTTGGTTTGGTTCATCTTCAGACTCTGGAATGTATCTTGTTCTAGATGCAAAGAACAATTCTAGGAACAATGATGCACCTGCTAGAGGNCAAAATATGGTAGCACAGGTTGTTGTCTTGGTAGAAGAAAGGNCAATGTTNCCCAAAACATCAGTTTACATGATTTGTTGTTCNCTACCCATGCTTGTGATAGCTTCNCCTATNTTCCTCCATCAGAAATATGCTAGGGGAGGGTGGGATAGTAAAACNCAAACTGTGGAATTGATGCCGATGATTGAGAACANTANTAGCATCCCAAGNACATACAGAAATGATGACTNATNACTCGTATTCNAGTAAATCCCAGGCAATGTAAAGATCTTCGAAATTGANNCGNCCTTCTTTAATCACATCAAANGAATCNTCCATTGTAGCATATACTANCGAAGANCCAATTATAGGTGCATGAATTCTAGTCCAGTCTCCGCCTTCTCCAAGACCCATTAATGCAACATCGACATTNTTTTCTCGACCNCCTACTNCTCTGGCAGCCTCCAATACTCTCAATGCTGCTCCACGAGNGGTGAGGCGATAACAAATCTTTACTGTTGANCCTAAGNGAGNCATNTTGTCNACTGTAGCAAGNATTTCATCGACATTNGGNGGTGACCCCAAATGGTCAGANGCAATTACTTTGGTGGATTCGCCNGCAAGTTCTACCAATTTCAAGCGTANATCNGAATCAATATCTACTTCTAAATCAACAAACGTAACNCCTGAACTAATTGCTTNCTCTAATATTGCAATTCTATCNNTTTCTTCACCAGGGAAATTACCTCCTTGCCTCCTAGGNCTACANGTGAAGATGTANGGNGTAGTAANCGCAGNCTTGAAGGAATTAAGGCACGATTCAACGTTNACATGCCCCAAAGGTAGTGGTTCAAATTNCCACTTTTTCCTTTTTCNTTTCTTTGATTCGTCACTCGATTCTTCTTCAATAATCTCTTTTTTAATCACCCAAAGATTATCGAAACGAATCTCGATTAGATCTGCGCCAGCAGCTGTTGCCAATGCAGCATCTTCCAACATCTNTTTCATGGTGTGNCCNGACAAAGTNACACACACTTTGGGNAGAGGCATNAGCCTGCCTGACTGGCGATACCGGTTTAATNATGATGCTGGATGGAGTTCGGCCGAAACNNTAGAAATACTGCTCATTGCCCCTATTTTACTANGAAAAACCGCCTTGTTTATATGCNCCCAATAGTAGTATAGAAAGTTCTCAAAGGGCCCCTANGGGGCCCTTTGNACAATGGTGAAAAAATGGAAGAAGAATATGACGCAGGAAGCATCCAGGTGCTNGAGGGATTGGAGGCAGTTCGCAAAAGACCTGGGATGTATCTTGGCGACCCNCATGATGGATCAGCATTGCACCACTGNATCTGGGAAGTAGTAGACAATTCNGTGGATGAACACCTTGCNGGCCACACAGATTCAATCGACATTACNCTGNATCNNGACAATTCACTATCNGTTAGAGATTANGGGAGAGGNATTCCNGTNGGCATNCACGANGANTATNNNATTTCNGCNGCNGAAGTAATCATGACCAAATTGCACGCAGGNGGGAAATTCGACAANAGNTCATACAAGGTTTCAGGAGGCNTACACGGCGTGGGCGTTTCTGCAGTGAACGCAGTTTCAGAATGGATGGAAATGACCATTCACCGNGATGGAGTGATNTATTTCCAACGTTATGAAGCNGGNGTACCTGTTGAAGCACTCAAAGAAATTGGTACATGNGATGATACNGGTACGTTNATTNGTTTCAAACCAGATCTAAGCATCTTTACTGACGTNGTTGAGTTCGATATTGAAGAAGTAAATACNAGAGTTAGCGAAACNGCTTTCCTAAATGCTGGATTGAAAATTGTGATTTCTGATGAACGAAGTTCTGAACCCCATATTGTNGAACACTTGTATGAGGGNGGACTTGCAGAGTATGTGGGNCAACTCAATGAACGAAGAGAAGTTTTGCACTCTGAAGTCATAAAAATCAAGGGNGAAAAGGAAATCGAGAAAGGAACTGTAGAAGTTGAACTTGCCCTNCAATGGTCAGATGCCTTTAGTGAATCAATTCGCTGCTATACGAACATCATTAGAAACAAAGATGGAGGCACNCANATGTCAGGTTTGCGTACTGCGTTAACNAGTTCTGTAAACACATACGCCAAGAAAAAGAATTTACTCAAAGGAGATGCACTCTCTGGCGATGACGTTCGAGAAGGANTAGCNGCCGTGGTNAGNGTAAAACATCCTGANCCTTCTTTCTCATCTCAAACCAAAGATAAACTTGTTAGCAGCGAAGTTACTGGAATTGTCCAAACAATTGTCTATGACAAATTAGGTGAGTTCTTTGAAGAAAATCCNTCCACNGCAAAACAAATTGTTGAGAAGGCNGTCCTTGCTTCTAAAGCAAGAGAAGCAGCNAGAAAGGCACGTGATTTAACCCGTAGAAAGGGNGTATTGGAAGGAGGTGGACTTCCTGGNAAACTAGCNGACTGCCAATCAAGAGANCCAAGCGAATGTGAAGTATATCTTGTAGAAGGTGATTCNGCTGGAGGTTCAGCNAAAACAGGNAGGGACCGGCGCATTCAAGCAATTCTTCCATTACGAGGNAAAATTCTCAATGTNGAACGGCAAAAACACAACGCTGCGAAAGTTTTCCAAAATCAAGAGATACAAACAATGATTCGAGCNCTCGGNGCAGGTGTTGGNAATGATACTGAAGAAGGCGGTTTTGATACTGAAAAATTACGCTACAACAAAATCATCATTATGACTGATGCAGATGTTGACGGAGCACATATNCGNACTCTGATGCTAACATTCCTTTGGAGATTTATGCGNCCAGCGATAGAAAAGGGGCACGTTTTCATTGCACAACCTCCNCTNTTCCAACTCTCAAANGGAAGAGTGAGCAAATATGCTTTCACTGATGAAGAAAGAGATGTTATTCTTGAAGAATTAAGAGGAGATAATCCAAATGCAAAAATCGGTGTTCAAAGATACAAAGGTCTAGGAGAAATGAATCCTGAACAACTATGGGAGACCACTATGAATCCCGAAACTAGGACCATGCTCAAAGTAACAGTCAAAGATGCGGAGGAATCAGATCGAATGTTTGAGATCTTAATGGGAGAAGATGTTCCAGACAGAAGGGCGTTTATCGAACGCCACGCAAAGGAGGTGACGAACCTTGACATCTGAAGATGAAAATAACAACGAAGAAAGTGGCGACGCTGTAGAATCAGGGAACATTTTGAATCAGCCTCTAAATGATGAAATGAAGACATCGTACATCAATTATGCAATGTCAGTAATTATTGG